>JAICYT010000045.1 GCA_025934075.1 Gemmatimonadaceae bacterium | reverse complement strand
GGACGGAACCGGTTTCGACGTGTTCGCCTACGGCCGGCCAGAAGGCATGACGATCGAGCATTGCGTGCTCTCCGCCGCATTCGACCGCGTGCCGACAACATGCCGAGATCTCTGCGTGCAGAAGCACACGAATGTCGAGCTCACTGATCCAACAGGGTACACGTTCCCGGTCGCCACCGATTCAGCATGCCGAAATCGTTTGCTGCACTCGCGTCCGATCGACGGCTCGGAATTCCTGCCCAAGCTGTGGCGCGCCGGAATTCGCGGGTATCAGATGGTGTTCAATGTCGAAGGCGACGACGTTCGAGCGATCGTTCGCGGATATCGCGCCGCCCTCGACGCGCTTGCGGCCGGCACACGCCCCGATGTCGACGCGGTTCGCGGATTGTTCGGCAATCAGTTCACGCGCGGTCACTTCGCGCGAGCGGTGTAATGCACCAACCGGCGGCAAGTCGATCCGAGTCTCAGCGCCAACGCGTGGCAGAGTAAGCGATGCCTACACACGCTCCATCGCACAACGTTGCGCGGTACACGATCGAAGACGCGCGTGCCGCGCTCAAAGAGCATTTTGGGTATCCGGCGTTTCGTCCCGGTCAGGAAGCCGCGGTCGAGTCGGTGCTCGCGGGGCGAGACACGCTCGTCGTGCTGCCGACCGGCGGCGGAAAGTCGCTGTGTTATCAGGTACCCGCGCTGATCCTTCCCAAGCTCACCGTCGTGATCTCGCCGCTGATCTCGTTGATGAAAGATCAGGTCGACGCACTCGCCGCGCGCGGGCTGCCGGCAACGTTCGTCAACAGCACGCTCACGTCGTCGCAGATCTCTGATCGGATCGCCCGCGCCATTCGTGGCGACGTCAAGCTGCTTTATGTCGCGCCCGAGCGATTCGATTTCGGATCGACGGCTGAACGCCTGCGCGACGCCGGCGTCTCGCTGCTCGCCGTCGACGAAGCGCATTGCATCAGCGAATGGGGACACGATTTCCGTCCGAGCTATCTGCGGATCTCGCAGGTCCGCGATCGCCTGGGCTCGCCGCCGACGGTTGCACTCACGGCGACGGCGACGCCCCACGTCCGCACGGACATCGCGGCGCAGCTCAAGCTCGATGCGCCCACGACGATCATCACGGGGTTCGACCGCACGAATCTGTCGTATCACGTGCTGCCGACCAAGAGCGACGCCGAGAAGGACGACGCGCTGGTTCATCTGCTGCGCACGACCGAAGGACTTGGCGTCGTTTACGCATCGACGCGCAAAGCCGTCGAGCGAATCGCGGCATTGCTCGATCGCGCGCGCATTCCCGCGGCGGCGTATCACGCTGGGCTCGACGACGCCCGTCGACACGACGTGCAAGACGCGTTCATGACCGAAAAGGTTCGCGCGATCGTCGCGACCAACGCATTCGGCATGGGCATCGACAAGGCGAATGTCCGGCTCGTGATTCATTACGCGATGCCGGGCACGCTCGAGGCGTACTACCAGGAAGCGGGACGAGCGGGTCGCGACAGCGAACCCGGTGCATGTTATCTCCTGCACGGCTTTCCGGATCGCTTTACGCACGAGTTCTTCATCAAAGGGAATTATCCCGATCGCCCGCTGGTCGAAGAGGTCTACGACGTTCTTCGCAAGAACGCCGACAAGAGCGGCGCGGTCGATCTGTCGCCGGACGAAATCGCGACGCGCCTCAAGACGAAAGCCGGCGGCCGTGACGTCGAATCCTCGCTGCGGCTGCTGACTCAAGCCGGCGCATATCGTGTCGAACAAGACACGAGCTCGCGAGTGCTCGTCCGACTCATGGCGACGCCCGAACGCATCAAGCGCGAGCTCGGCACCAGCAACGATTCATTGGAGCTCGGCATTCTGCGCGCGATGTGGCGCGTCGCCGGATCCGCGTTGGACGACGGAGCGCCGATCGATCTCGACGGTCTGCCCCCGGGATTCGGCGGCGGACAGGGAGCGATGCCGCTCCTCGACGCGCTTCAGGGGCGACAGTTCCTCGAGTGGAAGCGGTGCGGTGCAGGTGCGGCCCTCACGGCGCCACGCAAGCCGCTCTCCGGATTCCCAATCGACTGGGCGCTACTCGATCGGCGCCGCAAGGCCGATCTCCAAAAGCTCGACGCGATGCAGCAGTACGCGTACACCAAGGGTTGTCGCCGAGGCTTCGTGCTCAGATACTTCGGTGATCCCGCGGCACGTACGTCGTGCGGTGGGTGCGATAACTGTCTCGGGACACGCGTCGACGTCGAACGGGGCGGAGCGCCCGCGATGCACGGACCGGGATCGCGCGGTAAAACGAAGAATCGTCCGCGTGTGTCGAACGCCGCAGCAGCGGTGCCGGACGACGCGCCTGTATTGTCCGGAGCCGACGAAGCGTTGTTGGCCCGGCTGCGAGATCTCCGTCGCACGATCTCGCGTGAAGAGCAGGTCCCGGCGTACGTCGTCTTCCCCGATCGCACGCTCGGCGAGATCGCCGTTCGTCGGCCGGCGAACGCGAATGCGCTCGGCCAGATTCGTGGCGTAGGACCGGTCAAATTGGAGAAATACGGCGAGCGGTTCCTGGATGTCGTCCGCTCCGCCGACGAAACCGAAGCGGCCTGATCGCCTCACCATCGCCATCATGGACGACGCACTCTATTTCACCGAACAGCACCTCGCGACCCGCGAAATGGTCCGCCAATTCGCACGCGACGAAGTCGCACCGGTCGCCGCCAAGCACGACGCCGACGCGAGCTTCCCGTGGGAAAACATCCGCAAGATGGGTGAGCTCGGACTGCTCGGAGTTCCGTGGTCCGAAGACTTGGGCGGCGCTGGACTCGACGTCCTGAGCTTCATGATCGTGATTCAGGAACTGGCCAAGGTCGACGCGTCGCATGGGCTCACAGTCTCTGCGCACACGACACTCGGCACGTCGCCGATCGTGCGCTTTGGCACCGAAGAGCAGAAGCGCCGCTTCGTGCCGTTTCTGGCATCGGGCCGTGTGATGGGCGGCTTCGGGTTGACAGAACCCGAGGCGGGAAGCGATGCCGCCGGCACTCGCACGACCGCCGTACGTCGCGGCAACTGCTATTTGCTCAACGGCGTGAAGCGGTTCATTACGCACGGTGGCGTCGGTGAGATCTTCGTCGTGACAGCGGTCACGGACCCGTCGAAGGGCACGAAGGGCATCAGCTCGTTCATCATGACCAAGCAGACGAATGATCTGGATGCCGCCAAGCGCGCGGGCGTCGGCCACGAGCCGTCGCTCGACCCAATGCCCGGATTCCGCGCCGGAAAGAAAGAGGACAAGCTCGGCTGGCGCGCCTCGGATACATGCGAGCTGATTCTCGAGGACGTCGAGGTTCCTGTCGAGAACTTGCTCGGTGCCGAGGGGCAGGGGTTTGTGAACTTCATGAAGACCCTCGACAACGGCCGCATCGGTATCGCGGCGCTGTCATTGGGCATCGCCGAAGGTGCCTTCGAGCAGGCGCTCCGGTATACGAGCACGCGCAAACAGTTCGGTAAGCCCGTTGCGGAATTTCAGGGCGTTCAGTTCCAGCTGTCCGATATGGCGACGGAGATCGAAGCCGGCAAACATCTCATGTTCCACGCAGCGTGGCTCGCTCAAAACGGCCGCCCGTTCGGCAAGGAAGCCGCGATGGCGAAGCTCTTCTGCTCGGAGCTTTGCATGCGCGCGACGATCGCCGCTGTACAGTTGCACGGGGGCTATGGCTACACCAAGGACTATCCGGTCGAACGGTACATGCGCGACGCCAAGATTTGCGAAATCGGCGAAGGAACGTCTGAGATACAGCGCATTGTCATCGCGAGGCATTTGTTGAAGGAGCTGGAATAGGCGCCTTGCGCGGCTCTATCTCATTGCCAAAACACCAGTTCGCCCGTTAATTGAGTACTTAGTGATCACCTCTGCGTTTTCCTCCGCTCTCTTTCCCCTCGGCGACTCGAGCCGGGACGTGAGCGCATTGCGCGGGTCGACGGTCGATGCAGTCTTCGCCGTCGTCTGCGCGCTGGTCCTGCTTCCGGTGCACGGCCTGTCCCGATGGGCCGATCGCACGTTTCCCCGAATTGCGCTGAAGTCTGGGCGGGCCGAACGGTCCGTCGCCGCGCGTAGAAGCGCGCTTCAGCCGGGGACAACGTGGCCGATCCCGCCGAAGTCTTGGACATTCTTCTCGCGAGTTGCCGTGCGCAACGTTCATGAGCCACGGCTCGCCCCACACCTTTTTCCATTCCGCCACACCCGTTCCGCTGAGTCGTCAGCGTCAGGGCTTGTGCCGGGCTCCGATGAAACGAGAAATTTTGATCAACGCGAACCCGCGAGAGACGCGGGTCGCCATCCTAGAGGACGATCAGCTCGTTGAACTTCTGGTCGATCGTCCTGAAGCGCGCCGCATGGTCGGCGACATCTACCTAGGACGAGTCGAAGCAGTCCTTCCCGGCATTCAGGCCGCGTTCGTCGACATCGGAACCGAGAAGAGTGCGTTCCTCCACGCATCGGATCTCGTATTTCCCGAGGACGAAGCCGACGCCGAATCGGACGACGACGATGAAGACGATGAGGGAGAGACCACCTCGAGCCGCCGTCGCCGCGCGAAAGCGCCGCCGATCCAGGATGTCCTCAAGCGTGGCCAGGACCTGATCGTCCAGGTCTCCAAGGAGCCCATCTCGACGAAAGGCCCGCGCGTCACCGCGCAAGTGTCGCTCGCGGGGCGATTCCTCGTCTACATGCCCTTCGCCGAGCGCGTTGGCGTGAGTCGGAAAATCGGCGACCGCGAGGCGCGGAAGCGTCTGCGCGCACAAGTCGAAGCGGTGCTGCCGAAAGACGTCGGCGGTGTCATCGTGCGCACGGTGGGCGAAGACGTCACTGCGGAGACGCTCGAGCGCGAGCTCACCACGCTGATCGGACAATGGAAGCGCATCAAGCGGAAGACGCATTTCGTCCGTGCGCCGGCGGTGATTCATCGCGAGACGAGCCTGACGCGCGGGCTGATGCGCGACGTCTTCAGCACAAAGGTCGAGACGGTGACGGCCGACTCGAAGCAGTTGCACAACGAGATCCTCGAGTATCTCAAGGGCATCGCTCCAGAGCTGATCGATCGCATCAAGCTGTATGAGGACCAGACGCCGTTGTTCGACAAGGCGAACATCGAGCAGGAGCTGCGCGACCTCTTCAAGCGACGCTGCGATCTCCCGTCGGGCGGCTACCTGATCATCGAGCCGACCGAGGCACTGGTATCGGTCGACGTGAACTCAGGTCGCTACACGGGAAAGAAAGACCCGGAAAAGACCATTCTCCGCACCAACGTCGAAGCGGCGCGCGAGGTCGCTCGTCAGGCGCGGCTACGCGACCTCGGCGGCATCATCGTCTGCGACTTCATCGACATGGAGACGAAGGCGAATCGCGAGAAGGTGCTCCAGGAGCTCCGCACGCATCTGGGCCGTGATCGCGCGAGAACGAAGGCATTCGCCGTCAGCGACCTGGGCCTGATCGAGATGACGCGCCAGCGGGTGCGCCAGAGTCATTTGCAGAACATGACCGAGGCGTGTCCGACGTGTCACGGCACAGGCCGCGTGTTCACGGCGGAGACGATCGCGCGGCGTGTCGAGCGGTCGGTTCGCCGCATCGGTCTCGAGTCGAGGAAGGACCCGATGATCGTGCGGGTTCACCCGGACGTCGCGATGTACGTGCTGGAAAGTGAAAAGGACCTGATGAAGAAGCTCGAGAAGGCGGTCGGTTTCGGGCTCGAGCTGCGCGACGATCCGCTCCTCAAGCCCGATGAGTTCAAGTTGGTTGTCAAATCGGCCGGCAGGGATGTCACGCAGCAGTACGCTGTAGCCTAAATGCCGACGACTCGAGACCGGTTGACACAACTAACGGCCGTGTCTAACTTTACAGGCTGACCGTACCACGCCTAATCGAGCCTCCCATGCCTTACGCCATCATCAAAACCGGCGGCAAGCAGTTCCGTGTCGAGCCGGGTCGCACCTACAAGATTCCCTCACTTGCTGGAGAAGAGGGCGGCAAGATCGAGTTCAACGACGTTCTCCTCGGCAACGACGGACAGAACGTCAAGACTGGCGTCCCCTCGCTGAGCGGCGCCAAGGTCTCGGGCGAGATCGTTCGGCATGGACGCGGTGACAAGGTCATCGTCTTCAAGCAGAAGCGCCGGAAGAACTACGCGCGCAAGCGCGGTCACCGGCAAGGCTTCACCGAAGTTCGCATCAACGACATTTCCCTCGGCTGAGCAAGGTTCCCAATGGCACATAAAAAGGGCGTCGGCTCCTCCCGCAACGGCCGCGATTCTAATCCGAAGTACCGCGGCGTCAAGAAGTATGGCGGTGAGCGCGTCATTGCCGGCAACATCATCATTCGTCAGTGCGGTACCAAGTGGCACCCGGGCAACAACGTTGGCCTCGGGACCGACTACACGATCTACGCCCTCATCGACGGCGTCGTGAAGTTCGAGCACAAGAGCAAGACCCGATACAAGGTCAGTGTTTACGCGACACCTGCCGCGGAGAGCTCGGCGACGACCGCGGCGTAGCTAAGGCCGCACCTCTCGAAGAACGAGGCCTCCGCAACCGCGGGGGCCTCGTTCGTTTCAGGAGCATTGGGAACACGTCGTGCAACCGACTCGAGGGCAACTGCAACCCAAACCGTCCGCGTACGTAGTATTCGGGCACGGACCTCAACGGGAGCGTCGGCGATGGCACTGCTGGATCGGTTGCGACTGGAGTTGGACCGCGCGGGAAAGTCGGCGTCGCGCGCGCTCGATGAAGGTCGCCTGCGTCTGGATCTATACCGCGCGCGGCAGTCGGTGGACCGCTTTGCCCAGCGCTTCGGCTACGCCGTGTATCGCGCAAAAAAAACCGGCGTCGAGCTATCCGTCGAAGAGCTGGCCGCGCACATGGGCAACATGACGGCCGCCGAGGCGGAAGTGACTCGCCTCGAGACCCTCGTGGCGGAGGCCGCAAAGCAGCGCAAGGATTTCCTGGGCGCGCCGCCAAAGCCCAGCACGGGCTGACGCCTCACTCGCGTTGGCTCTGTGCGTCGAGCAGGCGGACATCGTCGGTGCACAGTCCATCGACGCCCAGCGCCACGAGCGATTGAGCGTCCGCCCGCGAATTGACCGTCCACGCAATTACGCGTGCGCCCGCCGCGTGCACCCGCGCCACCAGCTCGGCGTCGATGAGATTCCACCGCGGCCAAAGATCTCGCGCCCCGACGAGCTCGAGCTGTCGAACCATCACGTCGGGCGGCGCTTGATCGTACAAGATGCCGCGCGGAAGATCGGGCGCGATTTCTCGGCATCTGGCAATCGCGGCGTGGTCGAACGAGTGCACCGCGCATCGCGCCGAGCCGTTTGCGATCGTCGAGACGACTGCCGCTTCGATGCCTGAACCTTTGATCTCGACGTACACTGTTTTTTCCGCCGGCGTCAGCGCCAGCACGTCGCTGAGCCGAGGAATGCCGACCGCGGTTGCAAGCTCGACCCGTTGAAGCTCCTCCCAGGTCGTGTCAGCGATCTTGCGTTTGGGAGCGCCGGGCCTCGGTCGGAGATCAGGATCATGATGCACGACGATGACCCCATCCCTGGTCGCATGAACGTCGAGCTCGATGGCGTCTGCGTGACGCTCGAACGCGCGTCGAAACGCAGGCAGAGAATTCTCGGGGTATTCGCGCTTCGCACCCCGGTGGGCGATTCGTTCCAAGGGCTGTGCTCGCTGTATGGGGATGTATATTTGTCCCCGCGTGCGGACGATCGCACTGCCGCGGCGACAAGCTGTGATCCATCAAGCGTTTGACCTTAACGGGCCGGACCTGGTGACGTCTACCTGTTGGACCGAATGACCAATCCGGCACGGAGCGGGGCTGGCGATGATCAGCGAGACTCGGATCTCATCGCGCGATGGAAGGCAGGCGACGAACGCGCCGCGACGGAGCTCGTGGAACGTCACTCGGCCGCGCTGGCGCGCTTTGCGGTCAGCTCGGGCGAGCGGAACGACATCGACGAGCTGGTGCAAGACACATTCGTCCGCGCGTTCAATTCGCTCGACGGATTTCGCGGTGATAGCTCGTTCCGAACTTGGTTGTTCACGATTGAACGTCGTCTCCTGCTCGATCGTCGTCGCTCGGAAAAACGACGTCGCGATCGAACCGAGATTCAGGAAAGCGACTCGGCGACGGAGTACGACGCGCTCGACTCGGTCGTCGCCGACGAGACGCAACGCCGGTTGCATGATGCGGTCGCGCAGTTGTCGCCCACGCAGCGCGAGGTGTTTGCCCTTCGCGTCGCGGAGGGGTTGTCTTACAAGGAGATCGCCGAGGCGGTGGGAACTACGGAAGGCGCCGCCCGTGTGCATTATCACAACGCGATGCGCGCTGTGAAGGAGTTTCTCGATGAATGACTGTCCGAACGCGGAGATCCGCGACCAACTGCCAGACCTGCTGCACGACCGGCTCGACGTGAGCATGCGTGCCGCGGTCATGGCGCACATCGACGAATGCGTCGATTGTCGTTCGGAGCTCGAGCTGTTGCGGGGCGTTCATGGAATGCTCACAGCGCAAACGCCGCGCGTGGACATCAACTACGTCGTGAACGCGCTGCCGAAACGCGCGCCGCACGCGCTACGTGTGGTGCCGCGGCGCCGTGTGTGGTCTGACTGGCGGATTGCCGCCGCCGTCGCCGTGCTCGCGATCGGCAGCGGTTCATTCGCCGTTCTGCGCCAGAGCCAAACGACCCCCAGCGTGACTGTGCCGCCTCTCGCGAGCCACTCGAATCCCGCGCCGGTCGATTCGACGAACGGAGTCACGACGCCGTCGGCCGATACGGTCGTTCGCGTTGCGGACAACGCCGGCGGATCCGAGACGTCGCCGGACGCTGCGAAGTCGGCGGATGAGCAGACCGGAGCAGCGGGTCTCGCGACCACCGCCCGTCTCGCCGATCTCAACGAGCGGCAACTGCAGGCGCTGCTCGACCAGATCGATCAGTTGCAGGCAGTTCCGATCACCGAGCCGGAGCCGGTGACCATTCGGGTCGGCAGCCAGAGCTCGTCGCCGGAGGGTGCGTGATACGTCTGGCTCGTTTGACCGCGATCATTGCGGCGCTCGTCGGGTCCGCGACGGTCGCGAGCGCGCAGGCCACCGAGTCGGGAGCCGGAGCGCAGAATCCGGCGCGGCCGCTTCGCGAATCGCAGCAACAGCCTGGACGTGGGACGCCGACTGAGCGACAGGCGCTACAGCGTCAGGTCAGACAGGCGTTTGCGCGCGTCGTGCGCCGGCAGCTCAATCTCGACGCGGGCAAGATGCAGCAGTTGCAGCGGGTCGATCAGAAGTACGAGCAGCAACGCCGGCAAGTCCTCAAGTCGGAGCGCGAAGCACGCCTAAACCTCAAGACGGCGATGCAGGATTCGACTGGTCATCCTGACCAGGACAAGATCGCGCAGTACATGGATCAACTCGTCCATGGCCAGCGGCAGCGCGCCGACTTGCTGGAAGGAGAGCAGAAGGAGCTCGCGGGCTTTCTCACGCCGCTTCAACGTGCGCAGTATTTCGCACTCAAGGAGCGAGTGACGAGAAAGTTGACGGAGCTTCAGACGGACAGCGCCGCGGGACGCGGCCGCCAGCGCCGCACGCCGCCGCCAGCACCGTAATCGTCTCGGAGCGTTGAGAGGCTGACTGGGCGCGGCTACATTTCATTCGAGTGCGCCCAGGTGGTGGAATTGGTAGACGCAGGGGACTCAAAATCCCCCGACCTTCGGGTCTTGCGAGTTCGAGTCTCGCCCTGGGCATTCGACGTTTGGATCGCGACTCACTGCGGCCGTGTCGCTCCTTGCGGTACAGTGCTGCCGTCTGCGCGAAGGTCCAGCTCGCGACGCGCGGCCAATGCCGAATCCCGCCCATAGCCGCGCGCGAGACGACGATCGTGAACGCAGCAGGTTAGCTGTCATCGAGGGAGCATCAGTCATTGGGGCGTCGCGAATTTCCACGATACGACGGACGATTCGCGAGCGCCCGCTTCACAGTCACGCCGAGAGAATGACCTTCTCGCAGTTGTCCTCTTTGTTGTTGAACATCGAATAACCCCTCGCCGCGTCCTCGAGGCGCAGGCGATGGGTGATGACGAACGTCGGGTCGATCTCGCCCTTCCGGATGCGCTGGAGCAACGGCTTCATGTAGCGATGGACGTGACACTGCCCCGTGCGGATGGTGAGCGAGCGATTCATCACCGCGTTCATCGGGAACTTGTCGATCAGGCCGCCGTACACGCCGATCACCGAGACCGTCCCGCCGTTGGCGCAGGATAGAATAGCTTCTCGCAATGCGATCGGACGGTCGGGCTGCATGCGCATCATCTGCTTCACGCGGTCGTGCATGTAAAAGAGGCCATGGCTGTGTCCCTCCATGCCAGCCGCGTCGATGCAGTGATCGGGGCCGCGGCCCGCGGTGAGATCCTTCAACACGTCCGGAACGCTGTCGACTTCCTCGTAGTTGATCGTGATGGCACCGGCACTCTGGCGAGCCATGTCGAGCCGGTACCGGAAACGATCGATGCCGATGACACGCTCAGCTCCGAGGAGATAGGCGCTGGCGATGGCGAACTGGCCGACGGGGCCGCAACCCCAAACGGCGACTGTGTCGCCGGGCTTGATGCCGCACATCTCCGCACCCATGTACCCGGTCGGAAGAATGTCAGAGAGAAAGAGCACTTGATCGTCGCTCAGCTCCTCGGGAACCTTGAGCGGTCCGACGTCGGCGAACGGAACCCGGGCGTACTCGGCTTGCCCGCCGGCGAATCCGCCGAGCAGATGCGTATACCCGAAGATCCCCGCCGGCGACTGGCCCATGAGCTTCTCGGCCATCCAAGCATTTGGATTCGAGTTCTCACACAGCGAAAACAATCCCGCGGTGCATGCGCCACAATGACCGCAGGCGATTGGGAAGGGAACGACTACCCGGTCGCCAACCGCGATGTTCTTCACGTTCCGGCCGACTTCGACGACCTCACCCATGAACTCGTGGCCGAGGATGTCGCCGGGCTCGAGGCCGGGCATGAATGCGTTGTACAGGTGCAGGTCCGATCCGCAGATCGCGGTGGACGTCACGCGGACGATACAATCGCCGTCGCTCAGGATCCGCGGATCGGGCACGTTCGTGACTTCCATCTTCTTCGGACCCATCCAACACGTGGCTTTCATCGGCATGTCCTCATCTACAGAGTCACTGGTTCGGCGTCGGGCTTTGCTGGATGCGGGCCACGCTGCTTGGTCGCGTCGGAGACGACGATCTCGCCTGTCTCCATGACCTGTTTGAGATGGCGCAGATCGTCCTGCACTTGCTGTCCAGGCTCTTCGCGGACGAGCATCGCGACCTTCGAGCCGAGCTTGCCGAATGGCGGATCGTATTGCAGGTCGACGCGCACTTCGGTTCCGCGGCCGCCCGGCGCAGCGTCGAACGAGACCGTTCCCGCGTTGAACACATCGGCGCCTGCGAGCGAACGCCAGCCAATGAGCTCGTTCGCACGATCCTCGGTGATTTCGGCGTCCCACTCGACAGACTTGCCGACCGGCGATCTCGCCTTCCAGTGCGAGCGCCGGTCGCCCAACACCGTGACCGATTCGAGATGTCGCATGAACCGCGGCAGATTCTCGAAGTTGCGCCAGAACGAGTAGACCTCATTCACTGGTCGCGCGATCGTGATGGCTCGTCTCGTGTGAATGATGCCGCGATCGGCATACTTGTGTGCGACCGTGTCCGGCTGCTTCGAGAGCTGCTTCGCGCACATGACGTCGAGCGCGGTCACAGCCAGGACGTTGGCCGTCGCGAAAAGCGTGCGGCCGCGTTTGTTCTCGGGGTTCGCCAACACGCCCCCGAGCATGGCGAGATCGAGCGCGTCACCGGCGACGCGCGACCACGCCGCCTTCTCCGGCTGCTGATTCGACAGCAGCGCGAGCCCGTGGCTGATCTCTCGCATTCCCATCAGGCGCATCACGGTGCGATTGCGTTCGTCCGCATGGTCGATCCCGACTACTCGCGCCAGCAAGCCGGGCATTAGAGCTTGTGAAAGCCCCAGCCCGATGCTGAAGAATCCGAGAAAATCGGCGAGACTTTCTCCGCCTGTGCCTCGATCCTCGTCGGCGAGGCGTTGGTAGCGCGTCGTGGTCTCGGGCCGCGGCCGGACGGCAGGCGCGATGGCCGTCCCGAGATCACGCTCGGTACGGCGGATCGTGTTGGTTCCGGTGTCGAATGACGTCCCCATGACTGCTCTCCCGTTGCTCTCCGTTTAGCTCGCGAAATCAACGGAAAAATCGGGAAGCACGTCGTATGCCGACAGCGCTCCGCGCCTCGTGGCGAACAGTGCGTTAACTTGATCGTGTTTCCGGACGCCGATACCTTTCTGCCGCCGCGCGGTCTGCCCGTGCGGCGTGGAGCTTCTCCCTTACCGCGTGAGTCATGGCTACGTACAAGTTCGCCAAGGTGCCTTCGAGCGGCGAGCGCATCACCTATCAAGCCGGTGTTCTTGGCGTTCCGAACAATCCGATCATTCCATACGTCGAAGGCGACGGTACCGGCGCCGACATCTGGCGCGCGTCGGTCCGTGTGTTCGACGCGGCGATCGAGAAAGCCTATGGCAGCGAGCGACGTGTCGCGTGGATGGAAGTGTTCGCCGGGGAGAAAGCATTCACGCAGTTCCAGGATTGGCTGCCGCAAGAGACCGTCGACGCGATGCAGGAATTTCGCGTCTCGATCAAGGGCCCGCTCACCACGCCCGTTGGCGGAGGCATCCGCTCGCTCAACGTGACGCTTCGCCAAGTGCTCGATCTATATGCCTGCATCCGACCGGTCCGGTATTTCGAGGGCGTCGGCAGCCCGATGAAGGAGCCCGAGCGGCTCAACATCGTCGTCTATCGCGAGAACACGGAAGACGTCTACGCCGGCATCGAGTGGAAGGCGGGTTCGGCCGAGGCTGAAAAACTTCGCCTTTTCATAGAGCGCGAGCTCGGCAAGGAGATCCGGCCCGATTCGGCGATCGGCGTCAAGCCGATGTCGGCGTTTGGCTCGAAGCGACTGGTCGACATGGCCATCCGTTACGCGCTCAAGCATTGCCTGCCGTCGGTCACGTTGATGCACAAGGGCAACATCATGAAGTTCACCGAGGGCGCGTTTCGCGACTGGGGTTATGAAGTGGCGCGAGACAAGTTCGCCGGCAGCGTCGTCGCCGAAGCGGATTTGGCGAAAGGCGGCTCGGCGGCGCGAGCGGACGCGGTGATCATCAAGGATCGCATTGCCGATTCGATGTTCCAGCAGCTGTTGCTGCGCCCGGATGAGTATTCTGTGATCGCGACGCCGAACCTCAACGGCGACTACGTGAGCGACGCGGCGGCGGCGCAGGTTGGCGGACTCGGGATCGCGCCTGGCGGCAACGTCGGCGACGGTGTTGCCGTGTTCGAGGCGACGCATGGAACCGCGCCGAAGTACGCGAATCTCGACAAGATCAACCCAGGCAGCGTCATTCTGTCCGGCGTGATGATGTTCGAATATCTGGGCTGGACCGAAGCCGCGACGCTGATCGTGCGCGGCTTGGAGAACGCGATCAAGTCGCGTCGGGTCACGTACGATCTCGCGCGCCAAATGCCGGGGGCCACGGAAGTTTCGACGTCGGCATTCGGCGACCAGATCATCAACGGGATGACAGGCTGACACGTCGCTTCGTCGCGACCGCACCGCATTCGACTCATGACGCTTTCGCTCAACGTCGGCGCGCCGGATTTCGGCGGCATCGACACGCCGTTGCTCGTCATCGCGCTCGCCAGCTCACCGAGTCTGAGCGACGAGCTTCGGCCGGTTGACGCCGCAACGGGGGGTTCGCTGGGCCGTGCACTCACGCGCCGTGATTTTCGCGGCGGACGTGACGAAACCTTGCATCTGGCCGGAGGAGAGCGGGGCGTGCAACGCGTGCTCCTTGTCGGCATGGGTGCGGCAACGGATCGTCGTAGTGCACTGAGGCGCGCGGGAGCCATCGCGGCACGACAAGCCGCTCGGATGGGCGTCGGACGACTGGCGTTTTACGCCGGCACGATGAGCGCAGGCGACGTGGAGGCTGCGGGCCTCGGCCTGATTGCCGGCGCGTGGGACTTTAGAGAGCTCAAAACCGCCCCGCCGGCCGACGAGCAGCGCGCGCCGCTCGAGGAAGCGACGATCCTCACCTCGGACACCGCTGCCCGAAACGACGGTTCCAGAGTCGCGCGAGCCATCGGTGAAGGACATTCGCTCGCGCGTCGGCTCGGCATGTTGCCGGGCAACATCTGTACGCCGGACTATCTTGCGGCAACCGCGAAAGAGATCGCCGATCGCTACTCCATGAAGCTCACGGTGCTCGGCCGCGCCGAGATGGAACGGGAGAAAATGGGGTCGTTCCTGTGCGTCGCCCAGGGCACGTCCCAGGATCCGAAGCTCATTGCCATCGAGTATCGACGCGGCCCGAAAGGCGCCGCGCCGATCGTGCTCGTTGGCAAGGGACTCTGCTTCGACAGCGGCGGCATCTCCATCAAGCCGGCGCAGGGCATGGAGTGGATGAAGTTCGACATGTGCGGCGCGGCCGGCGTGCTCGGGGCCATGGAAGCCATCGGTCGGTTGGAACTTCCGGTCAACGTCGTGGGTCTCATTGGCTCGACGACGAACATGGTCTCCGGCGAAGCGGTCAAACCGGGCGACGTCGTGCAGGCCTCGAACGGGAAGTACATCGAAATCATCAACACGGATGCGGAAGGTCGCCTCGTACTCGCCGACGTGTTGGTGTACGCCAAGCGTTTCAATCCGAGCGCGGTCATCGATGCCGCAACGTTGACCGGCGCCTGCGTCATCGCCTTGGGGCACACCGCGACTGGCGTCATGGGAAGCGACGACGCGCTCGTACAGGAAGTTCTCGACGCGGCGAAGCGCGCTGGCGAGCCTGGTTGGCCGCTGCCGTTGTGGGACGATTACAAAGAGCTCATCAAGTCTGACGTTGCCGACATCAAGAACTCGGGTGGGCGACCGGCGGGCACGATCACCGCGGCGCTCTTCCTGAAGGAATTCGCGGAAGGATATCCATGGGTGCACCTCGACGTTGCCGGAACTGCGTACACCGAATCGGACCTCGGCACTGTGCCGCGCGGTTCGACCGGAGTGCCGGTCGGTACGTTCGTCGAGTTCGTGCGGGGGCGAGTGCGCTGACAGCCGGCCTGCGGAGGTTGCTGTCGACGGTCGGCCTCGGCCTGGTGGCCGGGGCCGTTTTGCACGGCGTCGCCGGCGCGCAGGTGCCTGATAGTACCCGAGCCAGACGCGATAGCATTGCCCGCCGTGATAGTATCGCTCGGCGCGACAGCATTGCCCGGCGCGACACGACCACGCGACGCGATACGACACTCACGATCCCCGCACGCGTCGGCGCCGACTCGCTGCTGCGAGATTCGCTCGCCAAGCGAGACACGGTGAAGAAGGTCCCGCGCGATACGATCAAAGCGCCGCTCGCGCATTCAGAGTTGCCGCAGACGATCGAGATCGGGCGACGGCTGTATTGGAACCGCGACTCGGTGCTCGCCACCGGCGCCATCACGCTCGCTGACCTGCTCGAGCGCGTTCCGGGCATGACCACGCTGCGTGCTGGCTGGATCGCGGCACCGGCGGTCGGCGCATATATGGGCGACGTGCGGCGAATTCGCGTCTATTACGACGGCGTCGAGCTGGGTGCGCTGGATCCCCGCGCGCAAGCCGTGCTCGATCTCACCCAGGTGAACTTGTGGTCAGTCGAGGACGCGGTCGTCGAGCCCACGGCGGATGAAGTGCGCGTGTATCTGCGAAGCTGGCGCGTTCGCAATACGACCCCTGAAACACGAACCGACGTCGCTACCGGCGACCAACAGACCAATCTGTATCGCGGGTTTTTCGGCAAACGACTCGACAATGGACTCGCGGTTCAGTTTGGCGCGCAGCAGTATGGCACAACGCCGCCCTCCGTGTTTGGAACGAGCAGCGACCAAACCGGAATCGTCGGCCGCGTCGGTTGGGCGAAGCGTGACTGGAGCGTCGACGGATTCGCCACGCGCATCAGCCGGCATCGCGGAACGATCTTTGGTGAGACGAGCAACGGATTCGTCGGGTCGACGAGTGGCGATTCCATTCCCTCCGTCGAGTCGACCAGGAGCGACGCATACCTTCGCGTCGCATACCGCGATCCGGACGAGAGTCCCTTCTGGGCGCAGGTCATGGCCTCGGGCTCGAAGTACGGCTACACGGGAATCCGTACCGTTCCAACGAGCGGACTCGTGACCCATGAAGATTCGGTGCTCGCCGTCGCGCCACTCGACACGAATGTCTTTCGAGCGCAGTACATCGCGTCCGCCGGCGTCGTGCGCGGCCCGTTGCGCGCGAGCGTGACGCAGCGGGGCTTTGGATCGGGAGGGAAGCACATCGCTCCGCCATCCATTCGAGCGAGCGTCGTGACTGATCGTCTGTCGATCTCAGGATTCGCCGAATCCACGAGCGAAGATTCGATTTCCCACAGCGATTTGACGGCGCGGTTCACGCCGCTCTCGTTTGTCAGCTTCGTCGGGTCCGCGGGTCGCGTGACCGACAGCCGCATCGCGAACGACATCTTTACGGCAAACTACATGCGCGGCGAAGCGGGGTTGAGAGTCAAGAGTCTATGGCTCATCGGCGGCATTCTGCGCCGCGACAGCGTACGGCTTTCCCCGCCGCGCGTGTTCGACACGACGTTCACCGCGCGACGCGAGCCGGCGGCGACCGGCGCGACCGTCGCGATTCGCGGAAAGCTCTGGCGCTTGATCAACGCCGACGTCTCGGCAATTCGATGGAGCGACACGCTCGGGCTTTATCGGCCGCGCTATCAGACACGAAGCGAGCTGTTCATCCGATCCAACTTCCTGGAGCGCTTCCCAACGAACGACTTCGGCCTGATGGCGTCCGTGATCCACGAGTACCGCTCGGGGATTCGATTCCCGGTCGGCGAAAGCGACGTTGCCACCGCGCCGGGGTATAGAACGATCTCGACGTTGCTCGAGATCCGCATCCTCAGCGCAACCGTCACCTGGCAGTTCAGGAACGTGCTCGGCGAACGCTACGTGCAGGTGCCAAACTTCGTCATGCCGCGGCAGACCAATTTCTACGGCGTACGTTGGTACTTCTCTGATTGACAAATCTCGTTGTAGCTCCGTAGCTTAGCCGACGCGATATGATAAAGAGCATGACCGGGTTCGGGTCGGCCGATGGTGCGGTGGGTGAGGCGCGGGTCTCGGTCGAGATTCGTTCCGTCAACCACCGCTTCTTCAATCCATCCGTCAAGCTCCCGAGTGAGCTGAGCAAGTGGGAAGCGGAAGTGCGCGACGCTCTGCGTCGTGGAATCACGCGCGGACATGTCACCCTATCTGCCCGCGTCGAACGCGCCGAACAGGAAGAGGGGCGGATCGACGAAGAGCGATTCGGCGCCTACGTCGAGCAGATTCGCCGCCTTCAAGAGAAATTCGGATTGTCCGGCGAGGTGGATGCCGCGGCAGTGTTGCGCTTGCCGAACGTCATCGCGTCCCGCGACGGTGAAGGCGAAGGAACGCCCGCGGAGCTCGTGACGATCGTCGATCGCGCTGTTGCCGCGCTCGATCAGATGCGAACGGCCGAAGGCGCGCGGCTCGCGCGCTATCTGGAGGAGCGACTTGCGATCATTGAGCAGGCCGTCGCTCGGATTGCCGAACGTGCGCCGGCGAGACTGGTCGAGCAGCGCGATCGGCTTCGAGCCGCGATCGTCGAGCTTGCCGATGGCGTCGCCCTCGACGATCAGCGTCTGGCGCAGGAAGTCGCCGTGCTCGCCGATCGTCTCGACGTCGCCGAGGAAATCAGCCGATTCTATTCGCATTTCGCCGCGTTTCGCGCGACGATCGCGCTGCCGTCACCAGACGGCGTCGGCAAACGACTCGGCTTTCTGCTCCAAGAGTTGCTTCGAGAGGCAAACACGACCGGCAGCAAGGCGAACGATGCAGCGATGCTGCAGAACGTCATCGTGATCAAAGAGGAGCTCGAGCGGATTCGCGAACAGGTGGAGAACCTGGAGTGAATCCGTTTCCCATCATTCTCTCGTCGCCGTCCGGCGGAGGGAAGACCACGATTGCCCGGCACTTGTTGGAGCGGCGGCGCGACGTGGGGTATTCCGTGTCGTGCACGACCCGAGCTCCGCGGCCGCGCGAAGTCGACGGCAGGGACTACTACTTCCTGACCCGCGACGATTTCGTCCAGCGGCGACTGGCCGGCGATTTCGCCGAGTCTGCCGAGGTCCACGGGAATCTGTACGGCACCCTCCAGAGCGAGATAGCGAGGGTCCTCGGCAAGGGACAGCACGTCATCATGGACATCGACGTCCAGGGGGCTCGGCAGATTCGGGAGGCGTTTCCGTCATCCGTGACGGTTTTCGTGCTCCCGCCGTCTGGCGAGGTCCTCCTGGAGCGGCTCCGGAAGCGAAAAACCGAATCCCCACAACAGCTCGTTTCGAGGTTAAATTCAGCGTTGCAGGAGTTGCGGGCGGTCGAAGAATACGAGTATGTCGTCGTCAACGACGATCTCGACCACGCGATACAAAGTGTCGGAGCCATCCTCGACGCCGAAGTCTTGAGTCGGGAGCGAGTGTCGGGGCTCAGACAGCAAGTCGAACAGCTGATCCATCGACTGGAAGCCGAGGTCGATCACCATTCATCGTCACGAGTTGAATCATGAGAGTGTTCACGCCAGGTGAGATTGCCAACCACGCCGCGAACAAGTACCTCGGGGTTCTGGTCGCCGCGAAGTACGCGCGCGTGTTGAACGAGTTTCCGCGCGATCGCTCGTCGTCGCGCGAAAAGAAGTTGACGACGCGCTCGCTCGAAGAGCTGGCGAAGGGCGACATCGTGTATCACGTCGTTCCCCGGCGGCGCACGGACTGATCCAAAGAGATCTCTCAATTCGTCCCTACGACGGTTCCCGAATCCTCCTCGGCGTCACGGGAGGAATTGCCAGCTACAAGGCGGCGTGGCTCGCGCGGCTGCTGACAAAGGCGGGAGCCGCCGTCGACGTCGTGATGACGCGTGCCGCGACAGAGTTCGTCGGCGCAATCACGTTCGAGGCGCTTACCGGGCATCCGGTGCACACAGGGTTGTTCGACCCGGGGCGCGCACTCGACCACATCAAGCTCGCACGCGGCGCGACGGTGATCGTCGTCGCGCCGGCGACTGCTGACTTTCTTGCGCGGGCTGCGACTGGGCAAGCCGACGATCTGCTGTCGGCGACACTTCTCGCGGCGCAATCCCCGGTATTGTTGGTCCCGGCGATGAACGATCACATGTGGGCGCATCCGCAGACGCAGCACAACGTGGCGCATCTGCGCGAGCTCGGCTACCGCATTGTCGATCCTGACGACGGCATGCTCGCGGCCGGCGAAGGCAGCGGACCAGGCCGCATGCCCGAGCCAGAAACGATCTTCGCGCATGTCGGACGCTTGTTGGAAGGCGTCGGCATGCTGAACGGTCGACGCGTCCTCATCACCGCGGGCCCAACGCGCGAGGCGATCGATCCGGTGCGCTTCATCTCCAATCACAGCAGCGGAAAGATGGGCGTTGCGCTCGCTGCGGCCGCGTGGCGTCGAGGCGCGAACGTCGATTTGATCACGGGACCGCTGGCGGTCGCCGCACCTATAGGCGTCACGGTGCACGCTGTGCAGTCGACGGCCGATATGGCGACGACAGTGGAACAACTGCTCCCGGAGTCGGATGTGCTCGTGATGGCCGCGGCACCAGCGGATTTTCGTCCGTCCGCGACAGCAACATCCAAGATCAAAAAAACGAGCGATCCAAGATCGATCTCGCTCGCGCCCACCGCGGATATTCTCAAGTCGACGAAAGCCGCGCGCCGAAACGGATCGGTCATCGTCGGCTTCGCGCTCGAGACCGATGACGCGCTCTCGAGCGGGCGTCGCAAGCTCAGCGACAAAGGCCTCGACATGATCGTCGTCAACGACGCTACGGAGCAGGGCGCCGGGTTTGGAGTCGATACCAATCGAGTCACGTTGATCATGCGCGACGGCCGCGAAGACGCGCTGCCGCTCATGCCGAAGACCGACGTCGCCGAAGCGATTCTCGATCGAGTGGAGCAACTGATGGAGCACGCGATCAGTGGACGCTAAAGAAAAACTTCGCCGGTATCTCGAGCAGCGTCGCGAGCTCGGCGAAACTGAGCTCGCGCTCGATGGACTCACGGTCGACGACGCACTCCGCATACTCGGCGCGAATGCTGGTGCGCAATCTGCGAGACCGCCGGCGGCGACTGCGCCGAAGCAAGGCGCCCCTATGCCTCGCGCAACCGAGACCGCAGGCGCGCCCGACATCGCCGACTGGCGAGACGCGTTACGACAAGCGGGAGCGAGTCCCGACACTATGGCCGCGAAGAAACCAAGCGTCGTCGAGCCGCGAGCAACGGCGCGAGAAGCCGCCGCTTCTCCAGCGGCATCGTCAAAGCCCGCACCGCCCGCTCCTCAAGCGCCGACGGAAACGATCGAGATCTCCGACATCCCGGCTGGATTGTCGGTCGGCACGGCAGCGGGAGAGTTGTTCGGTGGCGAGATGGGAACGCTGCGTACGCTCGAGGAAATCGCGGCGCATGTGGCGTCATGCACACGCTGTCCGCTTTACTCGACGGCGACCAATCCCGTCCCTGGTGAAGGCAGTGCGACAGCGGATTTCATGTGCGTCGGCGAGGCGCCGGGTGCGACTGAAGACGAAACGGGGCGGCCGTTCGTCGGCGCAGCGGGCCAATTGCTCACAAAAATTCTCGCGGCGATCGAATTGCGTCGCGAGGACGTCTACATCGTCAACGTCCTGAAGCATCGGCCGCCGGGCAACCGCAATCCACGGCCTGAAGAAGTCCAGGCCTGCAGCCCGTACCTGATTCGACAGATCGAGCTGATCCGTCCAAAGGTCATTCTTGCCCTCGGAACGTTCGCCGCGCAGACATTGCTCGAGACGAAGCTTTCCATCGGGAAGCTCAGGAACCAGATTCATCGCTACTACGGGGTGCCGCTGATCGTCACGTACCATCCCGCCGCACTCCTGCGCAATCCATCCTGGAAGCGTCCTGCCTGGGAAGATGTCAAGCTCGCCCGTCGAATTCTCGATAACAGCTCACCCACAAGCGCTGGCGCGTGATCCGTACCGCGACCGGCGTCCTCCGTATTCCGAGGACGCCGAGCAAGCGGTGTTGTCGGCCATGCTGATCGACCAGGACGCGGTGCTCCGCGCGGTCGAACACGTCAACGACACGATGTTCTACGCCGAGCGGCATCGGCGATTGTTCCGCGCGATGGTGAACATCACGGAGCGGGGTGGCGTCGTCGATCCACTCACTCTCTCGGAAGAGCTCTCACGTCGCGGTGAGCTCGAGGCCTCGGGCGGCAAGGACTACATCGGATTTCTCGTCGACGCGGTGCCGACCGCGGCGAACATCGAGTATCACGCGCAGATCGTGCGCGAGAAAGCGATTTTGCGCCGGCTTATCGAAGTGTCGACGTCGATCGTCGCCGAGGCGTTCGAAGGGAAGAGTACCGCGACCGAGCTGCTCGACGAAGCGGAGTCGAAGATCTTTCTCGTCAGCCAGCAGCAGACCAAAGATGGCTTCACGCGTATCAAGGAATTGCTCTGGCCGACGATGGAGCGCATCGAGGCGCTCCAGCGCGGCGGCAAGACGATCACTGGTGTCGCGAGCGGCTTCAACGATCTCGACGAGCTGACGTCGGGCTTCCAACCGGCCGATTTGATCATCGTGGCGGCGCGTCCGTCGATGGGAAAGACCGCGTTCACGCTGAATGTCGCGCAGCACGCGGCGATCGAGCACAATATTCCGGTCGCGTTCTTCTCGCTGGAGATGAGCAAGGAGTCGCTCGTTCAGAGAATGCTCACGTCCGAGGCACGCATCGACGCGCAGCGTCTGCGGAAAGGATTGCTTCGCGACGATGACTTCCCGCGTCTCGCGCGCGCCGCCGGCATTCTCAGCTCGGCACCGGTGTGGATCGATGACACGCCCGGCATGACGTTGCTCGAGATGCGCTCGAAGGCGCGCCGGCTCAAGACGGAATCAGGCATCGGGCTCGTGATCGTCGATTACTTGCAGCTCATGCAAGGTCCGTCGAACTCGGAGAGCCGGCAGCAGGAGGTCAGTCAGATCTCGCGCGGGTTGAAAGCGCTGGCGAAGGAGCTCAAGGTTCCGGTCGTCGCACTCTCACAGCTTTCGCGTGCGCCGGAGCAGCGGACGGGCGACAACAAGCGCCCACAACTCTCCGACCTTCGCGAATCGGGCGCGATCGAGCAGGACGCCGACTTGATCATGTTCTTGTACCGGCAGGAGTTTTACGACGGGCCGGTGGACAAGGACGGCAATTCGCTGGAAGGAAAGGCGGAGGTGATCGTCGGCAAACAGCGCAACGGTCCGACGGGCATTGTGAATTTGTTCTTTCACAAACAGTACACGCGGTTCGAGAGCTACACGCATCGGGGCTGACCGGGCGAGGAAGATGGCGGTTGGTCAGCCGGCGTGTGCGCTTTGGGGCGGTTGGTCGGTGCCCGATCAATCTCAGAGGTTCTTGAACGGCCGCGACGATTAGACAGCTTGCATATGCTGGATGATCTGCAACACGACGCGCGGCGCCGATCGACCCCAAAGCGATCGAGTTCTTCACGATCCTTGATGAGTTCTTTTAGGATTGGTGCCTTTGCAACGTCGCTACCGCGCATTACTCGGTCACTTCGCGACCCCGAGTGTGCTTGCGGATGACGCCTGCCGGGCGAGGTCCAGCACATAGGCCTGAATCAACTTCGCCTGATCGCTCGAGATACCCCTCTCGAATGATGGCATGCCGAGCGACCTCCGCGCTCCACCGCGCACGATCGCCTCGAACGTTGCGTGTGTCGCTGCGTTGGTGCGCCGGAGGTCCGGGACCGCGCCGCTCTTCACGAGATTCTGTTCGGGGTTGTGACACCGCCCGCAATACGTGCGATAGAGACCGGCCACTTCCTTGAGCTCCGCTGCCGTCGCCCTCACCTCGAAAGCGGGCGGCGGTATCGGTGATGTATCGCGCACGACGTTCGGAAGCGTCGCGTTGCCATCGAGAGCGAACACCAGCAAGCGCCCAGGGCCGGTGCGGACCTTTGGGTCGGCGTATTGCGCGGGCGGTGCGGCGAGTAGCGCAACGTACTGCACGCCATTGACGGCATACGTCATCGGCGCCGCCGCGATGCCGACCT
>JAICYT010000172.1 GCA_025934075.1 Gemmatimonadaceae bacterium | reverse complement strand
GATCCTTCGTCGGTCCGCTCATTGGGATGACCCGGGGCTCATTAGGATGACGCCGCTTGCATCTTCGGCGTATATTCGGTATCGTCCGGTTCGCGTTTTGGATCGGTGCCGATGTCAGTCCGCGCAAAGAAAGGAGCCAAGGTCGAGCAGTCCACGCTGTTCGATGCGAGCGTCCTCGGCCGCCCGCTCCCGATGGTCGGCGAGCAGAAAGACATTCGGTATTACGGAACAGTCGCGCGCAACGTACTGAATGGTCCCGAGACGACGGGCATGGGCTTTTGGTCCGTGAATCCGTATGTCGGCTGCGCGTTTGGGTGCGCGTACTGCTACGCGCGGTACACGCATCGCTGGGTTCTCGACCGGGCGGCGACGACGAATCCGGAGCACGAAGACATGCAGGCGGCGCGCGACAATCTGTCGCCATGGCTCGCCTTCGAGCGCCGCATCTTCGTCAAGCAAAACGCCGCCGACGTTTTGCGGAATGTGCTTCGTCACGGCTCCGACAAGCACAAAGCGCTGCTCAATGGCGACACGATCGTCATCGGCACGGCGACCGATCCGTTTCAACCTGCCGAGCGAAGATTCAGAATCACGCGATCGGTGCTCGAGGTGCTGGCGGATCATCCTGGCCTGTCGATCTGCATCATCACCAAGAGTCCGCTCGTCACGCGCGACATCGATTTGCTCAAGCGGATCAATCGTCATTCGTCGCTGACGGTGCACCTCTCGCTCATCTCGACCGACCGCGAGCTCGCGCGCAAGCTCGAGCCGCGCGCCCCCACTCCTGAGGCGCGCCTTCGCGCACTCGCTCGGCTCCGCGAATCTGATATCGAGACCGGAATCAACGTGATGCCGGTGCTGCCGGCGATCACCGATCAGCCCCAAGCGCTCGAGCATCTAGTGAAGTCGGTCGCCGAGCGTGGCGCGTCGTATGTGAATTCGTGCGCGCTGAGATTGCGGTCGTCGGCGCGCGCGAGGTATCTGCCGTTCATCGAGCAGGAATTCCCGCAGCTCGCGAAGCGGTACCGAGCGACCTACACGTTCGACCACAAGGTGAGCGCGGCGTACAGTGAAGCGCTGAGAACGACGATGCGCTCGCTGTGCGAGAAGTACGGTGTGGCATATGGCTATTACGGTCGCAACGGCGGTGAGGCGGAGATCGTCGAGGAGCGATTCGCGGGGGCCGAGCAGCTGCAGTTGGAGCTCTAACCGAACGGGTATCACATTCCTGATCGATGGCCCTG
The DNA here is from genome assembly GCA_025934075.1 of Gemmatimonadaceae bacterium. Classification (GTDB taxonomy): domain Bacteria; phylum Gemmatimonadota; class Gemmatimonadetes; order Gemmatimonadales; family Gemmatimonadaceae; genus JAQBQB01. The sequence continues at coordinate 7,360 of JAICYT010000172.1, read as the reverse complement.
GAAGGGCCATTTTTTGTGGACTCCTTCTTGCTTTCGGTTTCTGTTCGGTATAGCTTGATCCCCCCGCTCTTTTTCCGACTGCGACTCAATCCGCTTGGTTCGAGATGTCCAGACCTTCCATTGCCGCGCTTCGTGCTCTCATCGAGCAGCGCTTCCCGGATGCCGCCCCGCTCACCGGCGGCGCGCAGACCACGGAGCAAGTCGCGACTGGAATTGGCGCACTCGACCGTGCACTCCCCAACGGCGGATTGCCGCGCGGACGACTCTCGGTGTGGGCGCCACAAGGCGGCGCGACGGCAATCCTCCGCGCCTCCTGCCACTCCGTCGTCGCCAACGGCGAACGCTCGGCATGGATCGACAGCGACAACACCGTGGCCGGCGCATTCTGGTCCGACGATCACGGGCTTTATCTCGTGCGGCCCAAGTCGCGCATCCACGCGCTGCGCGCCGCGGAAGAATTGCTCCGCTCCGGAGGCTTTTCACTTCTCGTATTAGCGGGTGCTGAACCACAAGGCACCGAGACCGTGCGGCTCACGCGCGCGGCGCGCGAAGGTGGAGCGGCGTTGGTCTCGATCGGGTCCGCGGCCTCGATGGCGAGCCTGCGACTCACGTCGCGATTGCTGTGCTATGGCTGGCGCCGATCGCCGTTCGGTGATCCGGCCGAAGCACAGAACGTGACGATTCGCGTGAACGCGCGCGCGGTTGGTTGGCACGCGCACGTCGAATTTCCAATTCCGGTAACGCACCATGAGTTACGTCTGTCTTTGGAGTCCGAGCTGGCCGACCGGCGCGGACTTCCCCGCTGATCTCGTCGCCAGCTTGCTCACGCACGCGCCGCGCGTGGCCGTCGGCGAACGCAGCCTCGTTTGGGGCGACGCCCGCGGCTTGCACGGTGGCCAGCTCGCCGAGCACATGCTGCGCGTCGCCGGCGATTACGGATTCGAAGACGCGCACGCCGGTGTGGCAATGACGCCCGTCGCCGCCGAAGTCGCCGCGACGCAAAGCACGACGCAACTCGTCATCGTCAAGCTCGGGCAGGACCGCCAATTCATCGCGCCCTACGCGCTCCGCGTCCTCTCACCATCGGGCGAGCTCTCGGCGCTGCTCCAAGGGCTGGGCATCGAGACCTGCGGCGCACTGGCGAACTTGGACGCCGAAGCCATCGAAGTTCGACTCGGCCTGGACGGCGTGCGCCTCTGGCAACGCGCCCGTGCCGACGACGAGCGTTGGTTGTTCAAACTTCCATTGCGCTCGCTGCCCAGCGCGTCGGTCGAATGGGTGGAGTACGGTCTCAAAGATCCCGAGCGATTGCTGTTCGTCATCAACTCGCTCGCCGCAACTGTGTGCACGTCGCTCATCGAACGCGGCGAACGCGCGCGCGAGATGGCGCTCGTCTTCGCACTCGGCAACCGCACGCAACGGACACACATCATCCGGTCGTCGCGGCCGAGTGCGGAGCAGAAGCGCTGGATGCGCCTCGTACGTGAGGCGTTGGATACGATCACACTGCCCGACGCCGTGATGGGCGTGACGCTGCGCGTCGAGTCAGTGACGGGTAATGGTGGCGCGCAAGGCGATCTGTTCGATCGTGGATTCGCCAGCGCGCCGGCGGTCGAGGACGCGGTCATCCAACTCACCGACGATCAGGGCGACGTCGTCGTGACGCCGGAGAATTCCGAGCATCCATTGTTGGAGCACCGAACCAAATGGACCGCGCGCGCATCGCGCACGTCACGATCAAAGATCACGAATCCCGAGCCGTCGTTGACGCTTCAGCTCCTTCCCTCGCCGAAGATCGTCACCGTCGATACCGAATCGCGACGCGATCACGAAGTGCCGGTGCGCTATCTCGATGGCAACGAGTGGCACGACATCGTCGAAGCGGCGGGGCCGGATCGGGTGTCGGGCGGACAATGGAGCAGCTCGTATGCACGCGAGTATTTCCGCTGTGTGCGCGAGGACGGAATGATGGTGTGGTTGTTTCGCGGTTCGCAGCAACAGACGAAGGACTGGTTTCTTCACGGCTGGTGGGATTGACACGCGAGATCGAGGAATGGACCCATGACACAGGTGACAGGCGCGTTCAAGGTGATGTGCTGGGAGGAAAAGCCGTACGATGAGGCGAGCGGACAGCCCAAGCTGACCCACGCCGAGGTGACGCACGAGTTATCGGGCGGCATTGAAGGCGAGGCCTCGATCGCGTACTTGATGGGCTACCGTCCCGACAATACGGCCAGCTTCGTCGGCCTCGTTCGCGTGACCGGCGCGATCGGCGAACGTTCGGGCAGTTTCGTGATGCAAGACATTGGTACGTTCGAGGCCGGCGTCGCCAAAGGTCGATGGACGATTCTTCCCGGACTGGGGACCGACGGGTTGCGAGACATCCGGGGTGAAGGACATTTCACTGCGACGCACGAGAGCGCGTCGTATTCGCTCGACATCGAGCTCTGATGTGTGTCCGTGTACGTCGAGCTCCGCGCGCACACCTGCTTTTCCTTCTCCGACGGCGCCGTGTCAGCGGAAGCGTTGGCGAAGCACGCGCGCGCGCGCGGGTACACACACTTAGCGATTACTGATACCGCGGATTTGGGCGGCATGGCGCGGTTCGCGACCGAAGCAATGTCGCCGCTCAAGGATCCGCTCTGCCCAAACGTCGAACGGCACGGCGATGAGTATTGTCGCACGTGTCAATATCCGGTGCTTCCCATCGCCGGCGCGGAGCTCAACGTCGACGGACGACCAGCGGCGTTTCTCGCGCGCGACGCTGACGGATACCGCAATCTCGCCACACTCGTGACGCTGGCGCGCGTCGGCCAATGGCAAGAATGGGAGAAAAAAGAGCAAGGCAAGCGACGCGGCCGACCCAAAATCACCTGGGAGCACGTCGCGCAACACTCGGCCGGTCTACACGCGATGACCGGGCCGGCGTCAGGCGAGCTCGCGTCGCTCATTCGTGCCGGAAAGGAGAGTGAGGCGAAGCGCTGCCTCGCTCGTTGGCGGGAGATTTTCGCGCCGGGCACCCTATCTATAGAAGTGCAGCTCCATCACACCGGCGGCCACGAGTCGGTGCTGGCCGCCGAACTAATCCGCCTTGCCGAAGAGAGTGGCGTCCCGTGGGTGGCGACGCAGGATCCGCGATACGTCGACGAAGGCGGCCGGCTCGTGCACGACATGCTCACCGCTCTCCGCTTGGGATTGACGATCGAGGTGGCCGCCGAGCGTGGAGCGTTGCATCCGAACGGCGAGTGGCGGTTGTTGTCGCCGGAGGAAATGGCGCGGCGATGGAAGGGGCGTGAAGAAGGTTTACGTGAGAGCGTGCGCATTGCGGACGAGTGCACCGGCTTCATGCTCGATTGGATGCGTCCTCCCCTGCCCGACTTTCGGAAAGCCAAACTTGGCGTCGGGCTGCGCGATACCGATGACAACCATGCGTTGCGCGTGTGGACGGAAGAAGGCATGCGCAAGCGCTGGGGCGAGCCGACGTACGAGCAACGCCTGCAGATCGATCACGAGCTCGAGCTCATCGCGCGATTGGGCTTTGCCGGATTCTTTCTCGTCATGGCCGACGCGGTGCGGTACGCGAAGAGCAAAGGCATTCTCTGCCAAGGTCGCGGCAGCGCCGCCAACTCGGCCGTGGCATTCTGTCTGGAGATCACCGCGGTCGATCCGGTGAGGCATGGATTGCTGTTCGAGCGCTTTCTCTCTGATGCCCGAGTCAATGGACGGTCCGAGCCGCCGGACATCGACGTCGACTTCGAGCACAACCGGCGCGAGGAAGTGCTCGACTATATGTACGAGAATTACGACCGCGCACACGCGGCGATCACCGCGGTCACACAATGCTTCCACGCGCCGACCGCCGTGCAGGATGCCATGCGCGCCCTCGGGTTTCCCGTCGCCGAGGCGTTAGAGATCTCGAAACGCGTGCATGGCAGTGAGCCGGGGGAGTGCGCCGACGCCGTGCGTGAGGTGGCCGAGTCGCGGTGTGTGGACTTGAACAACGCGCGGGGGCGGGCGTTGTTGACGGCACTGCCGGCGTTCGATGGACTGGCGCGATTGAGATCGACGCACGTGGGTGGATTTGTGCTGTCGGCCCAGCCGCTGGGAAGCCATCTGCCGGTGGAGCAGACGACGATGGGACGCACGATCGTCCAGTTCGACAAGGACGATTTGGACATGATCGGCGTGCCGAAGTTCGACTTCTTGGGACTTGGCGCGTTGTCGATGGTGCGGATCGCGTACGATGTGATCGAGAGGCGGACGGGCAAGCGTCCCGAGATGTACAGTGTCGAGGATCGCGACCCAAAGGCGTACGATCTGATTCAGCGTGGCGAGACGATCGGCATGTTTCAGATCGAGAGTCGCGCGCAGATCAATTCGATCTTGCACACGAAGCCGGATCATTTGTACGACATCGTGGTGCAAGTCGCGCTGATTCGGCCCGGCCCAATTCAGGCGAGCTTCGTTCATCCATACACGCAGCGGCGGTTGGGACTCGAGCCGGTGGTGTTCGCGCATCCCGCGCTCGAGGATGTGCTCAGTCGCACGCAGGGTATTCCAATCTTCCAAGAGCAAGCCATGGCGATCGCGATGCGATTGGGCGGCTACTCGGCCACGAAGGCTGATTTGCTGCGCCGCACGATGGGAAATATCCGGAAGAAGGGTCGGCTCGAGGCGGCATTGGTCGATTTGAAGTCGGCGATGTTGGCGCGTGCGGCGGCGGGTGAGATCGAAGGATTGGACGATGCGACGGTGACGAAGATCTGCGACGATCTCGTGAGCTTCGCGAATTATGGATTTCCAGAATCGCACGCGTGGAGCTTTGCGCTGATCGCGTACGTGACGGCGTATCTCAAGGCGCATCATCCAACGGAATTTTCGATCGGGTTGTTGAATGCGCAGCCGATGGGTTTTTATCCAGTGTCGACGCTGGTGCACGACGCCAAGCGTCACGGCGTCGAGGTGCGGCCGCCGTGTCTCGAGACGGGCGATTGGGAGTGCACGGCGGAAGAGACGGATGATCCGATGCGACCAGCGATGCGGATTGGTTGGCGCTTCGTGCGTGGGATCAGTGATAAGCTGATTGATCGATTGCGTGAGGCGAGGGACCGCGCACCGTTTACGTCCATTGCGGATGTTGTGGAGCGCGGCAAGCTCACGCGCGCCGATGTGTTGGCGTTCGCGCAGGCGGGTGCGTTCGCGGCCTGGGCGCCGGATCGTCGACATGCAGCGTGGGAAGCGCTGCGGGCCAGCGGCGATGTGTTGCCGCTGGCGCCGGCCAAGGCGACGTCGCACGATCCGGTGCCGATCACGCGCGATCAATTAGTGTTTTTGGATTACCATGCGGTGGGCATGAGCATTTACGGCCATCCGATGGAATCGATTCGTGAGCATTTGGTGCGCGGCGGTGCGATCGATACTCTGCAGCTCGAGCGGATGCCGAACGGGCGGACGGTGACGATTGGCGGGTTGGTGACGGTGCGTCAGCGTCCGGCAACGGCTGGCGGGACAATATTCCTGCTGTTAGAGGATGAGCATGGCTATGCGAACATCGTGGTGCCGCAGCCATTGGTCGCACCGAATGAGGAGGTGGTGAAGCGCGCGCCGTTCGTGCTCGTGCAGGGGCGGGTGGAGAATGATGGGGCGGCGATCTCGGTGGTGGGGCGACGGTTCAGGGAGCTCGAGGTGAAGGGGTTGACGCATCGGGCGCATGAGTTCCGGTGATGTTGTTTGGGTCGGAATGGTCCTCGGTTGCCGGCGAGATGGTGGACATTGGATCCATGCGTCCGCCGATCCCGATGTCGCACTTGACCGACGCGCCGAGTCCCGAGCGGCAGTTTCGGCTCATGGAGATCGTGCGTCGAAAGTTGCGTGAGCGGCGATATAGCCGCCGCACCGAGGAGGCGTACGTCCATTGGATACGACGGTACATCGTGTTCAATGCCCGGCGACATCCACGCGATTTGAGTGAGCCCGAGGTGAAACGGTTCCTCTCGTCGCTTGCGATCGAGGAGCGGGTCGCGGCGTCGACGCAGAATCAGGCGTTGGCCGCGTTGACCTTTCTCTATGATCGCGTCCTCGAGCGTCCGTTGACGAGAATCGAGGGCATCGCGCCAGCACGACGCTCGCGACATGTCCCGGTCGTGCTGAGCCCAGGCGAGGTTCGCGCGATTCTCGCGAACCTCGGCCAACCCGCTCGACTCTGTGCGGCCCTGATGTATGGCAGTGGGTTGCGTCTGCGTGAATGCCTCACCCTTCGGGTCAAGGATGTGGATCTCGAGCGCCGCGAGATTGTGGTCCGTGACGGGAAAGGCGGTAAGGATCGCCGAACGCCACTGGCCGATCGATGTGTCGCATCGTTACGGCGCATTCTCGAGGAGGAGCGTGTACGCGCGCGCAACGATCGACGATCCGGCATCCGGACCACCGAGCTTGCACCGTCGCTGACTCGCAAGTACATCGACGTCGAAACCGAATATCGCTGGCGCTATGTCTTCGCAGCGAGACGTACTTTCACCGATTCGAGTGGTGTTCGCCGGCGGCACCATTTTCACGAGAGCGCGGTTCAGCGTGCTTTCAAGAACGCAGTGCTTGCGGCAAGGATTACCAAACGGGCGACGTGTCACTCGCTGCGGCATTCTTTCGCCACGCACCTGTTGGAATCTGGCTCTGACATTCGGACGGTACAGGAACTGTTGGGTCACACGGACCTTCGGACGACGATGATCTACACGCACGTTCTCAATCGGGGTGGGTTGGGCGTCCGCAGTCCGGCGGACGCTCTCTAGGTGTGTCCAGCGTTCGCCCGGGCATTCTCGGCAGCTTCGGAGCGTTACGCTGCGAGCGCATGCAGCGTAACACCTGAGCTCCCACGAACCAAACTGACTAACACCATTCAAGGCCGTCATTTAGATTATTTAATTGGCCGTTACGCCGTCGCTACGCTGCATGAACTCACAAGGTTGGACGCTACTATGCGGCGTAACATGACCACCTAATTGGCGTTAGCTGGCAACACAGGCTCGTTGCCGGGGTAGAGGCATCGATGCGCCGACCACCGGATCCACGAGCCGCGCTGCGGCAGCCGTTCCCCGCTCACCCCCTCTTCCTGCGCGACGCCTCGCTGGCCGAACTAGTCTCCTGGTTTCGGACGACCCAGCTTCAGCGGCTCGTGTGGCCCAAGCCCTCCATCACCGGGTGCAGGTGGCGGCGTGCGGGTAATCGCGTATCCAACGCGCTTGCCGAGCGCGCAAGGTCCCATCGAGGCGCCGCGTGGCCACGCTGTGACCGATGCGAGTCCGCAATGGCTACCAGTCATCACATTCGCGAAGTCGCCTCCGACAACCAAATCGAGCATTTC
>JAICYT010000242.1 GCA_025934075.1 Gemmatimonadaceae bacterium | reverse complement strand
GTCATCGGACTCGTCGGCTTGTATGACTATTTACAGTAGAGACTGAGTGGAGAGGCCCCTTCCACTCTCCACCACACAGAGCTCTCTTCTTTTCGAATGCAGACCGTCCCGACCCCGAGCCGCCGAATCGCCCTCGTTCTGGGCGGCGGCGGCATGAAGGGATTCGCACACATCGGCGTGATGACCGCGCTCGAGGAGCGCGGCATCGTTCCGACACTCTACGCCGGGACGAGCATCGGTGCCATGCTCGCTGCCGCCCGCGTCGGCGGAATGGCGCCAAGTGAGCTTGCCAAGCGTTCGGTTACGCTTCGCCGGCGCGACATCTTTCGCATCAACCATTTCGGCATGCTGATGGATCGCATGCGGTCTCCATCCATCTACCTCGAAGACCCGCTTCGCGATCTCACGCGCGCCGTGGTGCCTCCAGGCAAGTTCAGCGACCTCGACATGCCGCTGCTCGTCAACACGGTCGACATCGAGCGCGGACAGCCCGTCATCTGGGGTTCACCCGGACTCAAGGACGTTTACATCCATGACGCGGTGTACGCGTCATGCGCGCTGCCCGGCTTCTTCCCGCCTGGTCTCGTCGATGGCCGCCTCTGTGTGGACGGCGGCGTCGTCGACAACCTGCCAGTTGCCATCGCCTCGCTCGACGCCGACCTCATCATCGCCGTCGACGTCGGCAGCACCGACCTTCGCCCCATTCACGACGCGCTCTCACTCGGCTTCGCCAATATCTACATGCGCGCGGCGACGACGATGATGCACGCACTGCAGCAGTATCCGCTCACGCATTGGGACGGCCCGCCGATGGTGCTCATTCGTCCGCGGTGCGGCGAAGATTGGCTCAGCTTCAGCAACATCGCGGAGACGATCGACGAAGGACATCGCGCCGCGCACAAGGCGCTCGAGGACATCGACGCGTTCTACGATCAACCCGGCGGCGTGTATCCTCGCCGTCGCTTCGAGCTCGAGGTCGATCGCGACAAGTGCATCGGCTGCGGACTCTGCGTCTCCATGGCGCCGAGCCTCATGGGCTTGGACTCCGAGGGAAAGGCCTATACACGAACGCGAACTGTGGAGTGGTCGCCGGCCGACGGCGATTTCGTGCACGCGTGCCCCACGAGCGCGATCATTGCCCGAAAGACAGATCGGATCGTTCCGCTCAAGGCCGGGGAGCGGGGAGCCGCTTGATCTCGAGCACGTCGGTGATCCGTGTGCCGTCCCAGATGTAACGCAGGTGTTTTCGTTCGCGACAATGCGTGAGTGCACGCGGCTTGAAGACACCGACGCATCGCCCGCCATCGTGTCGCACCGATTCGTAGACGACGCCGCTCGATCCACCGGCTCGCAACGCGCCGCCGAGAATCTGCGATTCGGTGTAGTCGTCGAGACGATAGATCTCGGGTAGGATCGCGCGCATGCCGCGCAGATCGTGGAGTGACGCCTTCACCGTGACCCACAGCACGCGCATGTCGAGCTCCATGCGCGGCTCCTCGGTCGCACGCATGAATCGCTCTCGATGGTATCGCGTCTCGGCGATCGCCGTGGCTTCGCGCTGCGCGGCGTAAAAGACGCCATACGTCCCGTTGCTGAACCGGCTGCCGTCGGGTGACACGTGGGTGAATGCTGCCATGATGTATCCGGCGCCCGGCCCAACGACGCGTTCCGTGCGCGGCACGAGTGAGAGATCGCCCGTTGCGTCGCGGAGGCGCGGATTGAACGCGGATTCGATCGCGTGGACTGCCTCGAGATGCTCGGGGTCCGCGACGCGCTCGAACAAATCGATCGGCGGAAAGACGCTCGGAATGATACGGACCGCATTCTTCCAGTGCACGCGTCGCACAGGCAGCGGATTGTCCGGCGACGGCGTGAGCGACACGACCGCTGAGCCCACGGGCGTCACGGCATCAGGCAAAGTCGCCGCCACGTTCGCCGTCGAGATAGGCGCGCACGAGAAAGAGTCCAGCCACTCCGCTGAGCATGAGATCGAGCGCCGGTCGTCCGCCAAAGAGCGGCGCGCTATTGGGGCGATTGATCCACGTCGTCGCCGTGGGCCCGGGCAGCAGGATCTGCAAGCTCTTATAGATCCCGAATACGTGCGACAGTCGCTCGAGCGTATCGGGTGGCAGCGCCGCGGGCGCCGACTTTTTCCATCGGAAGAACGTGGTGCGAGACGTGAGGCCGAGGAGAGCCATTTGGTCAGCGCCGTCGAGCTGCCATTCGGCGGCGATGCGGAAGAACGTGGCGAGGCCGGCGCGTGCCAAGAGGGCTGGGTTGCCGGCGGTCGTCGCCGGAGCGGGGGCACGAAGAGGCAAGTTCCATCCGGGTCAGGATGACTCAAATTAGTACCAAATGGCACTTTTAGTCAACAGCTCTTCAGTGACAGCATCGTGACGAGCCGCTCGTAGGAATCCACCGCGGCGCGCAGCTCGTCGATCGAGACGCACTCGTCATCGCGATGCGCGACGTGAATCGACCCCGGACCAAACAGAAACGGCGTCCCCCAATTCGTCAGCGCCGGAATATCCGTCGCGAACGCCGCGACCGACGTCTTGAATCCATCCACCACGCCCAGCTTGACGGGCGGCACCATCGGTCCCCACTCGAGCGTTGCGCGCCCATCGGCCCACCGCTCGATGATGCGCCTCACCTCTTCCGCGGGCGTCACGAGCCTGATCATCATCCGCGCCTCGGCCCACGGCGCGACGACGTTGTCAGCCACACCGCCCGACAACGAGCCGATGTTCACCGTCGTCGCGCCGAGCACAGAATCCCGCGGGAAGTCGATGCCGTCGAGCTCCGCGAGCAAGTGCACCAAATCGCGCGTCGCCGATTTTCCGACCTCTGGATACGCTGAGTGAGCGGCCTGGCCGCGCGTGCGCACGACGACTCGGATCGCGCCCTTGGTACCGACGGCCAGCGTGCTCTCCGTCGGCTCGCCATCGATCATCACGCGACTCGTCGCGGGAATTTGCTCGGCCGCGAACGCCGAGTCCGCCGCGTGTGCGCCGTCGTGCGTGACTTCCTCGCCAACGACGAACAGCATCGCCACCGGCGTGCCCGCTGCACGCAAGCGTTCGGCGGCACAGATCATCGCGGCAGCGATCCCCTTCGCATCGCAGGCCCCGCGCCCATGGATTTTGCCGTCGGCCACGCGTGGCGGAATGAACGGCGGTACCGTGTCGAGATGCGTCGACAGAGTCACGGTGGGACTATCGACGGCCGTCGCAAACAAGTCATCCCGCCCCGCACTGACGGGAATTCGCCAGACACGCCACGCGCGGTCTCGAAGATATGAATCCAACCACGCGATCACGTTTCCTTCGGACCCGCTGGTAGAGTCGATGGACATGAGCGACGTGGTCAGCTCGACTAGATCGGAAGACGAAGGCATGCGGATGAGTTGACGTGAGGGGTAATCCAGCGTTGCGGCGTTGGCGCTTGCTTCGATGTCGGCAGGCGCCAGGTTGACGAAACCAGGCTGCATTAGATTTGTCGATAGCCTGGCGGATTGGCTTGCGAGCCCCGCCAGTGGCTCCGTCTGTCACCCTCGCATCGACCCAACAGTGGTCGAACCGAGAGACGAACTCCAATGAAAGCCAAGAACTCCTTCGGCAGCCGCGCGACGCTCACCGTCGGCGGCAAGCAGTACACGATCTATCGCCTCGACGCCGTCGAGCAACTCTCCGGGAAAAACGCCAGCAAGCTTCCTGTGAGCCTCAAGATTCTCCTCGAGAATCTCCTCCGCCATGAAGACGACGCCTTCGTAAAGCGTGATGACATCCTCACGCTCGCGAAATGGGACGTGAAGGGCGGAGTGCAAAAGGAGATCGCATTCCGCACCAGCCGCGTGCTCCTGCAGGACTTCACGGGCGTTCCTGCCGTCGTGGATCTCGCAGCCATGCGCGACGCCATCGCCGCACTCGGCGGCGATCCACAGCGCATCAATCCGCTCCAGCCGGTTGATCTCGTCATCGATCACTCCGTGCAAGTCGATGAGTACGGAAGCCAAGCAGCGTTTCTCATCAACACCGAGCTCGAGTTCGATCGCAACAAAGAACGCTACGTCTTCCTTCGCTGGGGACAGGATGCGTTCAAGAATTTCCGCGTGGTGCCGCCGGGTACCGGCATCTGCCACCAGGTGAACCTCGAGTACCTCGGGAAGACGGTGTTCGTCTCCGAGGAAAACGGTGAGTCGATCGCGTACCCGGATTCGCTCGTCGGCACCGACTCTCACACGACCATGATCAATGGCCTCGGCGTGCTCGGTTGGGGCGTCGGCGGAATCGAAGCCGAGGCGGCCATGCTTGGCCAGCCGGTGTCGATGCTGATCCCGGAAGTCGTCGGGTTCAAGCTGCATGGAAAGCTGCCGCCCGGAGCAACGGCGACCGATCTCGTGCTCACCGTGACCGAGATGCTTCGCAAGAAAAAAGTGGTTGGCAAGTTCGTCGAGTTTTACGGGACGGGACTATCGTCGCTGCCACTCGCGGACCGAGCGACGATCGCCAACATGGCGCCCGAGTATGGCGCGACGATGGGATTCTTCCCGACCGATGAGGAGACGCTCAAGTATTTGCGACTGAGCGGGCGCCCCGACGAGCATGTTGCGTTAGTCGAAGCATACACGAAGGAGCAGGGGCTCTTCCGCACCGACGCCACGCCGGACCCATTATTCAGCGACAGTCTCGAGTTGGATCTCGCGACCGTGGAACCGAGTTTGGCCGGACCCAAGCGTCCGCAGGACCGGGTACCATTGTCCAAGGCCAAGGCGATGTATCGCGAGGCACTCGCGAGCGATCTCGCCAAGCTCGGCACGCCGGCGGCGGCAATGCAGGTGAAGAGTGCGACGAAAGTATCCGGTGAGCCCGAGCTGGCGGCGAGCGCAGTGCTCGCGACCGAGGAGGATCAGAGCGCAGAAAACGCGGCGAAGGTCGAGTACAACGGCCAGACCTTCACGCTGCGGCACGGCGCGGTCGTGATCGCGGCGATCACCAGCTGCACGAACACGTCGAATCCTTCGGTGATGCTCGCCGCGGGACTTCTCGCGCGCAACGCGGTGCGGAAGGGCTTGCAGCGAAAGCCGTGGGTGAAGACGTCGCTTGCGCCTGGCTCGAAGGTCGTCACGGATTATCTGCGGCAGGCCGGCGTGCAGGAGTATTTGGACCAACTCGGATTCCAGCTCGTCGGGTACGG
>JAICYT010000008.1 GCA_025934075.1 Gemmatimonadaceae bacterium | reverse complement strand
CGACGATCCGAAATCCACAGCGCTCGTGCAGACCGACACTCGCTTTGTTCTCGGGGAAGATCGAGGCTTGCAAGGTCCATCGACCGTCGCGTTCCGACGCGTCGATCAAGTCGGTGAGCAACCGCAGTCCGATGCCGCGCCGGCGCGCACCTTCTGCAACGTAGACGCTCACTTCGGCCACGCCAGAATAGACAGGCCGCGTCGAGACGCGACCCAATGCGGCCCAGCCAATCACGGTATCGTCGTCATCGCGCATGACGAGACGGCATGTTGGCAAATGCGCGGCGTCCCACGCGTCCCACGGCGGCGCTTCGGTTTGAAACGTTGCTTCGCCAGTCGCGATGCCAGCTTCGTAGATGTCGCGAACCGCCGGCCAATCGTCCGGCCTCATCATGTCGATGCGCATGCAAGTATCGCAACGATCAGAGACTGTCAATGAGGCGTCGCGGGATCAAATGCCGTCACGCGACGCTCGCGAAGTCGAGCAGTGGTCCGATGCGCGCGGACACAATCTCCGATCGTGTCTGCGTCCATGCCTGCGCCGCATCGCGATCGGAGTCGGTGGCCTGGCTCGCTTCACTTCGCACGACAAATGACCATCGTCGCCCACTCGACCGTTCGTCGATCACGAGGCCTCGCGGCTCGATGACATCTCGGTCGAACGCCAGGCGAAGATCGCGCAACTGCTCGGAGGCCAGCGTTTCCATCGTCTCCAGCTCGACGAAAAATCCGAATACGGGACAGGACGCGGACACTAGCAATTCTCACTGAACGGACGCGCAAGCTTCATACGACCGGCGCCCACTTCGGCGCGTACTCGCGGGTCCAGTAACGCATTGCCGGCTCGTCGCGGAGAATGTGTCCGTCAGTGGGATCGGTCACGAGCTTGCGTCCCGTGTACTGCGCGATGTTGCCGAGGTGACAGAGCAGAACGCTCTTCGCTCCTTCGGAAATTGGCGCGCGCAATGCTTCCCCGGTGCGAATCGCGCTCAAGAAGTTCTGCATGTGGATCGACGTCGCGGCGTCGTCGCCGGTCAACTCGAGTCCATTGCCCGCCTTCGGCTCGATGTTTTGTTTGACGGGCTTTCCTTTGAGATCGTACAGAACGTAGCCATCGCGATCGAGCACCACGCTGCCGGTCGTCCCAAGAATCACCGTGCCACGCGAGCGATCGAACACCTTCGCGCCGTTACAGCTCTGGCCTTGCCATATGATCGTCGGGCCGCCCGCAAACTCGAACGTCGCTTCTTGCGTGTCGGGAAACTCCCAGTCGTCCTGATAGTGATGTCGGGCGCCGCTCGACATGACGCTCGTCGGATAATCGACGCCGAGCGCGAGGCGCGCGATGTCTATCTCGTGGGTGCCGTTGTTGCAGATCTCGCCGGTCCCCCAACGTCTGAACCAATGCCAGTTGTAATGAATGACGTTGTCGCGATACTCGGTGCGCGGCGCCGGACCTTGCCACATCTCATAATTCAGATTCGACGGCACCGGCGCCGGTTTGCCGTGGCCGATGCCAGTGCGCGTGTTCGCGTACCACGCGCGCGCGAGATACGGATGACCAATGGCGCCGTCTTTGATGACCTGCATCGCCTCGATCGTTCGCGCCGATGACCGCTGCTGCGTTCCCATCTGCACGACGCGATTGAATTTCTTTTGCGCGGCAACGAGCATCTCGCCTTCACGCGGATTGTGGCCGCATGGCTTCTCGAGGTACACGTGCTTGCCGGCTTGCATGGCGAGAATCGCCATGGGCGCATGCCAGTGATCGGGCGTCGCAATGGACACGACGTCGACGCTCTTGTCGTCGAGCGCGCGCCGGAAGTCGTCGATCGTTTTCGGCGCTCTGGCGTTCGACGGCGTTCCCTTGGCCGCTTTCGCGAGCACGGTCGAGTCGACGTCGCATAAGTACGCGACTTCGCTGTTCTGGAGTGTCGAAAAATTCTGCGCGTGCACCATGCCGCGTCCGTTGAGCCCGAAGACCGCAACGACGATTCGTTCATTCGCCGACGCGCCACCATGAATCGCCGGCGACGGCAGCGCATTCGTCATCATCAATCCAAGGCCGGTCGCCGACGCAGTCTTCAGAAACGCGCGCCGGTCAACCGATGAAAGATCTGAATCGTCGGGCGTCATGGCTCGATCTCCCGAATCTTGATGTCGCGGTAAAACACTTCGTCACCGTGATCCTGCAAGATGATATGCCCACTGCGTCGATCGGCGAAGCCTTTGAGCACACGATACTTGCTCTTGGCCAGCGCAGAGTCCATGCGCGGCGTGCCGAGATCGAATTCGACGATCTTCTGCCCATTGAGCCAGTGCTCGCCATGATTGCCGCGGAACACGATGCGCGAGCTGTTCCACCCACCAACGGGCTTCAATCGTTTCTTGTCGTTCGCCGCGAACAAGTCGTACAGCGCGCCGGCGCGATGCGTCGCCAGCTTGTTATCCTCACTCAACGAATCGTCGAGCACCTGATACTCGAAGCCGAGCGCGGCGTGGTTCGACGCGTTCGCTAGCGAATATTCCTCCGACACGTTGTACTTCACACCGCTGTTCGTGCCGGGAACGACTTTCCAGTCGAACGCGAGCTCGAAATCGCGGAACGTGTCGGTCGTCATGAGATCGCCGCCGTTCGCGGGCTGACCGTCGGGCATTTTCGGCACGTTGCCGCTCGCGACTTTGTGAATCGCTCCGCCGGCGACGTTCCAATGAGCGCTCGGCACGGTGTCATAGCCGAGTCCGCGCCAACCAGCCAGTGTCCTGCCGTCGAAGAGCAAGCGCCAACCGGCCGCGCGCTCGGCGGCCGATAGGGTATTCGGCGAGTGCGACGCTTGGGCAGGTAGAGGCGCGGCGCACAGCGCCAACACGAGAACAGCAACTCGACGCACGAAGAATCTCCGGGTTCGGACGGATCACCAACCTGTGAGATGACAGCACGTCAAAGCAAGATGCGGATCAGTGGCCGCCGCCGAACAGGCGTGGCCACTGAGGCGATTTCGCCGCCGGTCCCCACATTGCAGATGAGTCGTCGCTGTCAAGGAGGCTGCATCATGTCTGAGGTTCTCGTGCGATTTACCGAGCTGGTACGTGGAAGCGATGGCCGCGAATACCAGCCGCAAGCGTGCGGCGCCGCTGCACCAGACGGATTGTGGGAGGGCTGGATCGAGTTTCTTTCGCCGTCCGCAGCCGTTCGCACCGAGCGCGAGACGTCGCAGCCGAATCGCGCCGATCTGATGTATTGGGCTCAGGGTCTGACGCGTACCTATCTCGAGGGTGCGCTCACGCGCGCACTTGCCGGACGTCCGATACCGTTGGCCACTGAGACCGTCATCGCACCAGCCTTTGACGGACCGGCACCGCCGCCGGCGCACATAAATGCTGGGCCGGTTGCGCATGCGATCCTCGATCCGTTCGCCGTCTACGCGCAGGGCGAGCACGTGCTTCGTCGCCAATTGCTCGCGTTGTCGTCGGATCAATTATCGAACGTGATTCTCGCGTATTCGTTGGGCGAGCCCGCCCAGGCAAACAGCTCGGGGGCGGATATTGCTCATCGCGTCGAAGAGGTCATCGCGACGGTTCGGTCTCGCGCCCGCGCTGCGTAGCGAGCTCAGTCTTCGTCGAAGTCGCCGGCCTCGTCGATTTCCTCGTCGGTCTCATTGTCGGCACCACGGTACTCCGCGAGAAATTCTTGCGCGGCCTCGAGGGCCGATGCCGGCACGAGGACGTCGACGCCGCGCGCCGTCGCGCCCTGGAATCCCGGACCGAAGATTCCAACGATGTCGTTCCCGCGGATCGTGGCGTCGATGCCGGCGGCGTGCAGGCGTTCGACAAGGATCTCCGCTTCGAGCGCGGCGGCGCAGTTGACGAGTTTTGTCCAGGAATCCATGTCAGAAATCGTTGGAGCGGTCGCGTGAAACGGCGAGGCCGTGATTCACGCGGGTGAGGTCAACTGTTCCACGTGCTTCTCGAGACGATGCACGATGGCGTGTCGAGCGATATCGTAATCGTCGCTCCCGCGGGAACGGCACAAACAAAGAGGACGGTTCGGTCGGCGATAGCTACCGCTTCGGCCACACGACGCCCTGATTCGGCTCGACGTTGGCCATTCCCTTGTAGACGAATTTCTGAACGCGCTTTCCCTCGTACGTCTCGGCCGTGTAGATGTTGCCCTTCGAGTCAGTGGCGATGCTGTGCACGGCGAAGAACTGTCCCGGCTGACGACCGCCATCACCGAACTCAGTGATCACCTCGAGCGACTGACGGTCCATCACGTACACGCGCTCGTTTTTTCCGTCGGCCATGAAGATGTATTTCTGCGCGGGATCGCGAGAGAACGCGATGTCCCACACGGAGCCGTCGCCGCGAGTCTGTGGCTTGAAGATCTTCTCTTTGACGAACTCGCCGTTCTTTTTGAAAACTTGAATACGGTCGTTTGGACGATCGCACACGTACACCAACCCATCCGGCGTCGGCTCGGCGCAGTGCACGGGGTTGCGGAATTGCTGCGCGAGCGGTGCGTCGGGGTTGTAGGGGCCGAGGTTCGAGTCCGAAGGCACGTGACCGTAGGCGCCCCAGAAGCGTTTGATCTTCCCGTTGTCCATGTCGATCACGGCGACGCGATGGTTGCCGTAGCCGTCGGCCAAGAAGGCCTCGTTCGCTTTGACGTCGAACGAGATTTTCGCCACGCGACCGAAGCTCGTCGTGCTGTTGCTGTTCACCGTTTGGTGCGGCACTCCGATTTCCATCAAGAACTGGCCATCGTGCGTGAACTTGAGAATGAACGAGTCCACGGTGCCGGCGGGACACTGAGGCGTGCCTGGGGGCGGACACAGTCCGTTGCCGCCGATCCACACGTTGTTCTTATTGTCGACTGAGATGCCGTGATTTGATTCCGGCCAAT
Source organism: Gemmatimonadaceae bacterium (assembly GCA_025934075.1). GTDB lineage: Bacteria > Gemmatimonadota > Gemmatimonadetes > Gemmatimonadales > Gemmatimonadaceae > JAQBQB01. The sequence continues at coordinate 32,860 of JAICYT010000008.1, read as the reverse complement.
CGTGGCCGGGCGCGGGACCGCCCCACGCTTTGACGAGGTTGCCGTCGGGATCGAACTCGAGCACCGGCGGCGCCGGCACGCAGCAGTCACTGATCTTTGGATTGGCCACCGCGCCAATCTCCGTTTGCCGGTCGAACGTGTCGTTGCGATGAACGATGAAAACGTGATCCTTGGCGTCGACGCCGACGCCGATCACGTTGCCAAGTATCCAGTGGTTGGGGAGCGGCTTGGGCCACAGCGGATCGACCTCGAAGCTCGGCGCCTGGACCATGTGTACACGCGCGGCCGCATCGAGTCCGGCTTGACCGATGCCGAGTAAGGCGATCGCCAACGCGAGTACTGAGGCCAACGTGACTTTCTTCTGTCGCGTCATGGCTTTGTTCCTCCTTTCGTTCCACTCGCGCGCGTTGGCCACAGCACGCCTTCATTTGCCTTGAGCACTGGGCCGATGCCTTTGAAATTGAACTTCTGCACCCGTTTTCCCTCGTACGTCTCAGTGGTGTACAGGTTGCCCTTCGAATCGGTGGCGACGCTGTGCACGGCGTAGAATTGGCCCGGCTGACGTCCGCCGTCGCCGAAGCTCGTGAGCACATCGAGCGTCTGACGGTCGACGATGTGTACCTGCATGTTCATGCCATCGGCGACGTAGAGATATTTCTGTTGCGGATCGCGCGAGAACGCGATGTCCCACACCGAGCCGCTGCCGAGTGTCTTCGGGAGAATCCCTTTCTCTTTTACGAATGAGCCGTCCTTCTTGAAGACTTGGATGCGATCGTTGCGCTGGTCGCACACGTAGACGAGTCCATCGTTCGACAACTTTGCGCAGCTCACTGGCGCGCCGAACTGTTTCGGTGCCGGACCGGCGGGATCGTACTTGCTGGTATCGGCGTCGTCGGGCTTGTTGCCGTACGCGCCCCAAAAGCGCTTGATCGCGCCGGTTGTCATGTCGATCACCGCGACGCGGTGGTTGCGCGAGCCGTCGGCGACGTAGGCTTCGTTGGCTTTCGCGTCGAAGGAAAATCCGGCCGGCCCACCGAAACTGTCCATGCTCTGGCTGTTCGCTGGAAGCGCCGGCACCCCGCCTCGACCGCGTCCTCCGCGTCCTCCGCCACCTCGTCCAGCGCCGCGACCCGGCGACACGCCCGCATACGCCGTGTCTGCGCCGCGACCGTTGGGGCTCGCGGCAACAGGCGCCGCAGCCTTGCCGAATTCCGCGATGAACTTGCCATCGTGCGAGAACTTGAGGATTCTCGAGTCGGCGCCGCCGCTGCCGCCAATCCACACGTTGCCGGCGTCATCGATCGCGAGCCCGGTGTTCATTTCGGGCCAGTCGTAGCCTTGGCCAGGGCCACCCCAATGTCCAACGAGCGCGCCGACTGGATCGTACTCCAGGATGTTCGGCGCCGGCGCGCAGCACTCGCCGGTCGGCGGATTGGTGGCCAACCCGATCTCGGTGCGCGGCGTGAAGCTGTCTGTGAGATGCACGACGAACACATGATCGCGCGCGTCGACGGCGACCCCGGTGGTCGAGCCCAGGATCCACCGATTGGGCATTGGCTTCGGCCACATCGGATCGACTTCGAAGCGTGGTGCCTGCGGCGCGTCATGTTGCGCCAACACGGCCGTTGATGCCGAGAAGAGTATCGTACCGCCGAGCAGCAAAGTCCGTCCCGTCATGAATCCTCCGTTCCACCGTTCCACCGTTCCGGTCCGCGATGTATACTCGGTCGTCCAGGAGCGAGTGCGTGATTCTACGCCGTCAGAGTCTCATCCGTCCAGGTGTAACGGTCTCATTGGTCGTCGCGTTGGTGCTCGCTTGGGCGCTTGCGTTCGCGGGACCTATCTTCGCGCACGATATTCCGAGTAGCGTTACGGTCCTCGCGTTCGTGAAGCCCGCGGGTCAGCGCCTTCGTCTCATCATGCGCGTCCCACTCGAGTCGATGCGCGACGTGAACTTCCCGATCACCGGGCCTGGCTACCTCGATCTCACGCGCGCCGGTCCGTTGCTCGCTGACGCGACCAAGCTATGGCTCGCCGACGAAATCCAGATCTACGAGAATGACGCACGTCTCGGCGCTCCGCAGATCGTCGCCACGCGCGTGTCGCTGCCATCCGACCGATCGTTTTCAACGTACGCGGGTGCACTGGCGCACACGACGGGCGAGCCGCTCGCGCCTGACACACAACTGATGTGGAAGCAGGCGATGCTCGACGTCGTGCTCGAATATCCAATCACATCCGACCGATCGCGCTTCTCGATCAATCCAGCACTCGCCCGACTCGGCGTGCACACCACGACGGTGCTTCGCTTCGTGCCACCGACCGGCTCCGAGCGCGCGTTCGAGTATCTCGGCGATCCCGGACTCGTGCGCCTCGACCCCCGGTGGCACCAAGCCGCGCTGCGATTCATCGAGCTCGGCTTCGCACACATTCTCGATGGCATCGACCATCTGTTGTTCATTTTCTGCCTGGTCATTCCGTTCAGGAAAATCAGGCCGCTCGTCGCCATCATCACGTCGTTCACCGTCGCGCACTCGATCACGCTGATGGCGTCAGCGATGGGACTCGCGCCCAACGCACTCTGGTTCCCACCGCTCATCGAAGTCCTGATCGCCGTATCGATCGTGTACATGGCGCTCGAGAACATCGTCGGTGCCAAGCTCGAGCGACGCTGGATCATCGCGTTCGGATTCGGGCTCGTGCACGGTTTCGGCTTCTCGTTCGCCCTTCGGCAGTCGCTGCAGTTCGCCGGTGCGCATATGGCCCTGTCGCTCGTGTCGTTCAATATCGGCGTCGAGCTCGGACAACTACTCGTGATCGCGTTGGCGATTCCTGCTCTCGCGTTGCTTTTCAAGCGAGTGGTCGCCGAGCGAATGGGAACGATCATTCTGTCGGCGCTTGTCGCTCACACGGCGTGGCACTGGATGCTCGATCGCTGGGCAATCCTCCGGCAGTACCACGTACAATGGCCGGCGTTCGACCTTGCGTTGTTGGCGAGCACGATGCGCGGGCTCATGCTCGTGCTCATCGTGGGTGCGGCCGGATGGGCGATGTTCGAGCTCTATGGGCGTCTCGTACGCCGCCAGGCGGTCACGGCGAGCCTCGCATCGCGGGTGGACGGCGACTGATGCGGCTTGGGTGGACGATTGCGGTCGCGGCGTGCATGCTTGTGCGTGATCCGAGCCACGCTTTCGCGCAAACAGGGAAATCATCGGCGGCCAGCGGCGGTGCGGTGCCGGATTCGTCGGCGTCGACCTTGAGCGGCGTGTACACGGACGAGCAAGCGAGTCGTGGAAAAGACGTGTATGCGGGAACTTGTCGCTCGTGTCACACGCCGGCATCGCACACCGGCGCGACGTTCAACAAATGGTGGCGTGGCAAGCATTTGTCGGATTTGTTCCTGTTCGTCAGCACGAGAATGCCAAAGAATGATCCGGGGACCTTGGCCCCCGAAGATGTCGCCGATGTGATGGCGTATCTGCTCAAGATGAACGCGATGCCCGTGGGCAAAGAAGAGCTTCCCCCCGATGCGGATGCGCTGAAGAAAATTCGCATCGAGACGAAACGCAGCACCGCTCCTTCTACTGGTTCTACTGCAAAGAGGAAGAAACCATGACGCGACGTTGGACAGCGATCGGTATGCGGAGAATTGGAATGGCGGCGGCCGCAGTGGTTCTCGCCGGCAGCGCGTTCCTCGTTTACGCATCGCAGTCGAGCGCGAAGCAAGGTGCCGCGCTCGTACGCGGCAACAAACCGGGCGAATGGCGGTACTGGGCGGCCGACGCGTGGAGCACGCGCTACTCGGCGCTCGATCAGATCAACGCGAACAACTTCGACTCGCTGCAGGTTGCGTGGCAGTGGGACGCCGGCAAGTACGGTGAGGATGAGTACTACCGTACGACGCCGCTCTACGCGAATGGTCGTCTCATGACCGTCGCGACGAACCGCCGCAAGGCGTTCGCGATTGATCCGGCGACTGGTGCGACGCTCTGGCAGTGGGGAATCGACGAGGGCATTCGCTGGCAGAAAGCGCCGCGACAATTTGCGGGACGCGGTCTCGCGTATTGGACGGATGGGACGAATGAGCGTGCGATCGTCATCACGCCAGGCTACCACCTCGCGTCGATCGATGCGAAGACAGGAAAGGGCGATCCGGCATTCGGCAAAAACGGCGTCGTCGATCTCATGACCGGTTTGGGCTATCCACTCGTCCCGCTGGCCGTTGACGACTCGGGTCCGCTCATCATCAGTGAAGCCGCGCCCGCACGCAGAGCGAAGCCCGGTGAAAAATGGAATGCCACGACGAAGACGGGCGCCGATGGCACCATGGGCATCGATCCGGCGAACGGACAGATCGCCAACAGCTCGCCGGCAATCGTCGTGGGCGACGTGATCATCGTCGGCAACTCGTCGATGCACGGCTACTACCCGCTCCGCTTGCACAACATCCCCAGCGCCATCCGTGGCTTCGACGTGCACACCGGAAAGCAGCTCTGGCGGTTCAACCTCATCCCGCAGCCAGGCGAGTTTGGCGCGGAAACGTGGGAGAAGGGCTCGAAGCCGGGAACGGTGGGCGTTGGCAAAGCCGACGCGTGGGCGCCGTATACCGCCGATCCGGAGCTCGGTCTCGTCTACATTCCCGTCGGCGAAGGCTTGAGCGACGAGTACGGCGGCTATCGGCCGGGCAACAATCTGTTCGCCAACAGCGTCGTCGCGATCGATGTGAAAACTGGAAAGCGCAAGTGGCACTACCAGATGGTGCACCACGACATCTGGGATTACGACGTGCCGATGGCGCCGAATCTTCTCGACGTGACCGTGAATGGTCAGCCGCGCAAAGTCGTCGCCGTGACGACGAAACAGGGATGGGCCTACGTGCTCGACCGCCTGACGGGCGAGCCGATCTGGCCGATTCCCGAGACGCCGACGCTGCAGAGCGAAGTTCCTGGCGAGAAGACATCGCCCACGCAGCCGATCCCGAGCAAGCCGGTCCCGTACGCGCAGCAAGGACTCGTCGAGGCGGATCTCATCGACTACACGCCGGCGATCAAGGACTCCGCTCTCGCGCTCGCAAAGAAGTGCCGCATGGGACCGTATTTCATCCCTGCGTCGCCGGCTGACGGCAAAGGCGCGAAGGGTCCGGCCCAGTATCGGTGCTCCTGGTACGCACCGGGTGCATCCGGTGGCGTCAACATCGATGGCGGCGCGGCAGCCGATCCTGAAACCGGCATGCTCTACGTTGGCGGGCAAAGTGGCCTGAGCACGATCGAGATCGAACACGATCCATGCTCCGAGCACCGCTTCAGCCAGCCGCACGACAGTTGCGGTCTACTTGGCGCACTGCCGAAACCGAAAGACTACGCGACCGTGGACGAGGGCGCCGGCGCATTCCAGCCGCGGGCCGCGACGACGATCGGTGGCATTCCAATTCTCAAATTCAAGGAGATGGGCGGCATCACCGCCTACGATCTCAACTCCGGTGACAAGAAGTGGTGGGTGCCCAACGGCAACGCCTGGCGTCAGCTTGCGACCAACGATCCGCTCTTCGCCGGCGTCAACCTGCCCAAAGTCCCAGCACTCGGCGGACAAGCCGAGGTCATCACGACGAAGACGCTCGTCATTCATGGTACCGGACGTTCGGGCGCGCCGGGCGCAGGTCGCGCTGGCCGCGGCGGCGCCGGACGTGCCGGCGGCGGAGGGCGTGGCGGTGGGGGCGCGGCCGCGCCGGCTGTTCCTCCGCACCTCTATGCGTTCGACAAAGCGACGGGCAAGCAGATCGGTGCGGTCGCAATTCCCAGCGTAAACACCGCCGTACCGATGACGTTCTTGCACCAGGGCAAGCAGTATATCGTGTTCGCGAGTGGGCAGGGCGAGCACACGTCGCTCATCGCATTGACGCTGCCGCGAAAATAGCCGCGGCGATTGACGTCGCGTGACGTAAGAAGAACTTCGTCACGCGACGTAGCGAGCGGGTTGGTCGAAGTGGAATGTCTACGTACGCTCGGATTGGCTTTGCGTCGCCGGCATGTAGAGCGACTCAGCGTTTCACGTAACGCTTGAGCGAATGCGGCGGCGCGTCGGGTCCATAGATCGTTGGTCCCACTTCCGCGCCGTAAATCACGCCGTGCGAATCCGCCGTCACACCTTCGGCCGAGCTGGTGTTCGTCGCGACGTCCACCGGATCGGGAATGAACGCGCGGATAGATCCGTCCTTCGCACTACCGATGCGGATCCCGCGCTTCCAGGTCCGAGCTTTCCCGCTGCCGACTGACTGCGACTCGGAGTCGGCGACATAGATGTTGTCCTGCGCGTCGATGAACACCCCGCTCGGACGGCTGAACTGATACCAGGTGTCGAGGAGCTTGCCGTCCTGATCGAGAATCTTGATCCGGTTGTTGCCGCGATCGCCGACGAAGAGCCGTCCCCGTGAATCCATCGCGAGCGCATGGGGCTGATCGTATTCGTCCGCGCCGTCGCCATTGCCGAGCCTTCCCCATGTCTTGATCAGCTTCCCGTCTTTCGAGAATTTGAATAGGCGCGCCGTGCTTCCCGGCGCCGACGAATGCCCCTCGGCCACAAAGATGTCGCCGCTCGGCGCCACCAGCACGGCGTTCGGCTGAAAGAAGAAGGCCGTGTCGCGGCCGCCGCCAGGCTTCCCGAGCGTCATCAGCAGCTTGCCGGTCGGACTGAACTTGAAGACTTGATGCCCCTTCGGCGCCGACTCTGGTGGTGGTGCACCGCGACCGCGGCCGCCTCCGGTGCATGCGCAATCGACGACCCACACATTGTCGTCGTGGTCGACGAAGATGCCGTGCGGTGCCACGATGAGCCCCGCGCCGAAATGCGTCACGAGCTTGCCCGTCGAATCGAACTTGAGCACCGGGTCGAGATTCGAGCCGGCGCAACTGTTCGTACCGCAACGCTCGGCGACCCAGACGCTCACGCCGTCTTTGTCGATCGCCACCGCGCTCGTCGATCCCCACGGCCGACCGTCGGGCATCTTTGCCCAGCCGGTGATCGTTTGATATGGATTGGGCGCGTCGTTGGTCGGAGGCATGTTCGCTTGCGCGCGCAGCGATGTTGCCGCGACGCCAAGCGCGACCAGTCCGCGTCGAATACTCATTGACTTCCTCCGCCGGCCGCCGGCTTCACGTCGATTCGCGCGTCTCTGAGCGATGCCGTATCGGGCCGCAAGGCGACAGTGCTCGCCGGGATGTGATTCCGTTGAAGCAGATAGGCGATGACATCTATGTACTGATCGTCGCTGAGGCTGCCTGGTTTGTCCTGCGGCATCGTGTTCCGGATCAGCGAGAAGAGATCAAACACGCGACGCTCGTTCCAGCCGACCTCGAATGTCTCACCGTCCAGGCTTCCCGGCGGGTGGCAGCGCGCGCATGTCGTCTGATACACCTGTTGACCGCGAACGGCTTGCTCATTGGCGTACGTCGCCGGCTTGAGATTCGCCGTCGACGGAATGACGAACGCTTGCGCGCTGCCGTTCTGCACGGGAGCGAACGGCTTTGCGCCGGCGATGTTCGCGCCGAGTGGCGTGCGAACATCGACGTCGTGCCGGCCGCACGCAGCGAGCGATGCGAGTGACAACGTGACAACCGCGGTGCTCTTCCAGCCGCGCATCCGCATGAAGATCCTCCGAGCGCTGGTATGCAATTCGATTCGCGTCAATTATACGAAGCGAACGGTGATTGGCGACTTCGACAATGTCGTCCAATGGCTCGTTCGAGTCGGGTCGGGCGATAATAGCCCGATTGCGGACGCGGTGCGAGTCTGGCGGACCGCCGGTTTGATTTCGTCCGGCCGCGACGCCATGTTTGCGCTTTCAACCCTCCACCCTCTCGAGCCGGGTCATGGCGCGCGATTCCAACTTGGGTCCCTCTTCACCATCGAATGTTCCAGCCGCGAGCGACAAGCCCGACGTCGCGCGACGGGACTTTCTCAAGGTTGCCGGCGCGGGAGCGGGCCTCCTGCTACTCGGCGGAGTTGGCGCGACGGCCGCTGCCGACGTGCCCGGTCTCGTCCACAAGCGTCGCACGCCGTTCATCGGCGGATCATCGGCGGATGTGGTCGTGGTTGGCGGCGGCGCGTGGGGCGGATGGACGTCGCTGTATCTTCGCCAAATGGGCGCCAAGGTCACGATGGTCGACGCCTATGGCCCCGGCAACGCCAGGTCGACGTCAGGCGACGAATCACGCGGCGTTCGCTCGTCGTACGGTGATCGCGCGGAGAGCCCCGAGCTGTGGATGCTTTGGGCGCGCGAAGCAATGAATCGCTGGAAGCAGTTCGATGCGGATTGGGGACGCGACCTTCGTCTCAATCTCTTCCATACGACGGGCGATCTCATGCTCCGTCCGGATTGGGAGCCGTATCTGGTCAAGACCAAACATTGGTGGGACAAGCACAAGATTCCGTATGACGTGCTCAACCCCGACGACGTGCGCAAAGCATTCCCCGTCATCTCGATGGACGACATCACCGCGGTGCTCTACGAGCCGGATGCTGGCGTCGTTCGCGCGCGTCGCGCGTGTCAAACCGTGGCCGCCGTCGCCGAGTACAAGGGCGTGAAGATCGTCATCGGCCGCGCGAAGACATCACAGATCTCGAATGGACGGCTCGAGTCCATCGTGCTCGATACCGGCCAGACGATCCGCGGCGACACGTTCGTCTTCGCGCCCGGACCATGGCTCGCAAAGACGTTTCCGGAGCTGTTCGCCAACAAAATGCGTACGCCGCTCGGCTACGTCTGCTATTTCGGGACCCCGCCGAGCGACGAGCGGTTCACGTATCCCAATCTCCCGAGCTTCAATTTTCCCGGCGTCACTGGATGGGCCGCGTTGCCAGTCGACAGTCGCGGATTCAGAGTGCGGGGTGGCGAGCGAGCTCCGACGCCGCCTGGCGCTGCTGGTGCTCAAGGCGCCGGAGGACGAGCGGGCCGAGGAGCTGCACAAGGCGGAGCTCAAGGTCGCGGCAGCAGCGGCGGACGCGGCGCTCCAACGGGCCAGGTCGCGGCGAGCAATGGTCGTGGTGGTGGGCGTGCCGGTGGTGGCGGCGGTGGTTTTGGCGGCAACAACGCGAACACCCCGCCGGCGCAACTGGATCCCGACACGAGCGATCGTTGGGCGGACGCGCCACACATCGAAGGGCCACGGCGCTTCGTCACGCATCGCTTTCCGCTGCTGAAGGACGCGCCCATACTTCAGACGCACTCGTGCCATTACGAGTTGAGCTCGAGCCGCAACTTCATCGTGGATCACCACCCCAAGATGTCGAACGTACTGATCGCCGGAGGTGGAAACGCCGAAGGCTTCAAGTTTGGTCCGGTCATCGGTGAATACATCGCGCAACGAGCGCTCGGCGATGTCGGCGATCCGGCCGTCGCCAAAGCATTCAAGATTCCTGAACACGACTTCGAGCCGACTCCACCGCCCGCTCCGGCGGATACCAGTGCGCGCGGTCGCGGCCGTGGCCGCGGCACCACTTAGACTTCAACCTCTTGGCCGCATCGTCTCGTTCACCCCAATCCGAGTGACTCCTATGCGTATTCGAATTCCGATTCTCACGATCGCCGTCATGGTCCTTCCGCGGCTTGCTGCGGCACAGCAGGCTCCCGTCGCCTCGGCCTTTCGCGACTATGCGCGCGAGGAGGGGAAAAATCTTGTTGCGGCCGCCGAGTTGATGCCGGCCGACAAATACTCGTTCAAGCCGACGCCAGCGCAGATGAGCTACGGCGATATCGTAAACCATCTGGCGGGCGGCAACGACATGTTCTGCGGTTTACTGGGCGGCGTCAAAGCTCCGACACGGGAAAAGCTCGCGCCGACGGCGACGAAGGAAGCGCGGGTTGCACGTTTGAAGGAGACATTCGACTTCTGTAATGAGGCGCTCGCGAAGCTCGACGACTCGAAGCTGGCTGAGCCAATCAAGCTGTCGTTCATGAAGGAACCAACGACGCGTGCCGGCCTCATCATCATCACGACCGGCGACTGGGCGGATCACTACAGCCAGAGCGCGATCTATCTCCGGCTCAACGGCATTCTTCCGCCGACAGCGAAGAAGCCGTAGTCCTGGCTTGATCAACGTGGCAGGAGCGCATTCGAGTGTGCTCCTGCCACTTTTCATTGCCTCTCGCTCTCGGGAAACGGTTCCGGCCCCGAATCCCACGCAAAGAATCCTCGCGCCTCGATCGTGCGATCGGCGATCGACTCGGCGCATGCCCGCCTTTCGACGTCGCTCTGGGCGGTAAAGAACGATTTCGCGAGCGCGCCAAGCTGCGGGGTGAGCTCTTCGATCGTCGCCAACAAATCCTTGCCGCGAGGAATGCGTCCCGATCGCTTTCGACATTCGATCTCGAGCATGCAGACGACCGCGAGTGTCAATAACATGTTCGCGCTCGCCGAGTCAGTGCCAATCAGATCGAAACCATCCTCGAGGCGCGATGCCGCACCATATCGCGCGCGGAGAAGTGCATCCTCCGGAAATTCGCTTTGGCGCGCGAGCCATTGTACTGCCTCGGCTCGTAATTCGTCGATGACAGCATCCGATTGCCAGATGACGACGCCGGTCGCGATCATGTGTGCCGTGATCGGACGCGCATCCCGATGCTCTTCCTGAAAGTACGATCGAACCGCGTGCGGCGGATTGATGAAAATCTCTGCGGGCACTCCGCGAAAGAATCGCTGAATGCGGCGACGAAATGCGGCGGGGTGAACTACGTAGATGTCGAGATCACTCGCCGCATGTGCAGTGCCGCGAATGATCGTGCCGGTGGCAATGATTCCGATGGGCTCCGCCACCTCGAATACCTCTGCGGTCGCCTCACGCAACGCTGCGTCGTACGGGGCCGGTAAATCGGGCCAGCGACATTTGGAGAGCCGCCCATCCATGCTCAAACAACTCCCAGTGACATGTGCGGCTCCGCGGGAAGAGCGACGTCGATCCGATCTCCGGGCGAGATTTCTCCGCCCGCGATGACGATGCTCATCACGCCTGCCTTGCGGACCACCATGCCCTGCTCATCGCGCATGGCCACAGCCGAGAGCAAACCGGTCTGGTGGCGATCGATCTGAACGCACGGATTCCGAAGCCCGGTAATCTCGACCACGGCGTCGTGTCCAATGTGAAGTCGCGTTCCTGTCGGAAGCGACGAGAGGTCGATGCCGCGCGTGGTGATGTTTTCTCCCATCTCGCCGGGCTGCAGCTCGAATCCCGTCTGGCGAAGCTCATCATGCAGTTCCGCTTGGATGAGATGGACTTGCCGCAGATTCGGCTGGTTCGGATCGCGCGCGACGCGTGAGCGATGCTTGACCGTTACTCCTTGATGCGCGTCGCCGTCGACGCCCAGCCCAACGACGAGTCGAATCGCCGGCTCGTTCGTCTTGCTGAAGCTGTGCGTCGCACTGCGCGACACGGCGACGACAAATCCGCTCATGATGCTGGGCGACGCTGCCGCCACATGTTCGCGGCGTTGAACATCTCGGCGGTCTGATGTGTCAACCATTTGCTCCTCCCACCTCTTCAATCCTCGCGATCACGTCACCTTCGAGAATGCCGTCGACGACGTCGATTCCCTCGATGACGTCGCCGAAGACCGTGTAGTCGCGACCCAGGCGAAGATTGTCTCTCAAATTCACGAACCATTGCGCATCCCCGGTGTCGTGGCCGCGCGTGCTCACGCCGACCGTGCCTCGCACGTGCGGCACCGTTCCGAGCTCGTCACGCAACGCTTGTGCATATCCGACATACTCATTTGCGCCCGGGCTTCCGCCCTGAATCACGAAATCGTGCTCGACGCGGTGCCACGTCAAACCATCGTAGTAACCGCCCCGCGCGAGAGCGAGAATGCGCCCCGCCGTCATCGGCGCGACGTCGCCCCGCAGTCGAACGATGAATGATCCGCCTCCGCTCGCTGGCGACATGACGACTCGCAACCGCTTGTCGGCGCCAAGTGCGAGCGCGACAGCTTGCGGCGGGAGCTCGACGCGGATGGCGGGCGGACGGTCGTCGCTCGCTGGTCGGCCCGCAGCCTCGAGCAGTGCGACGCGTGCGTCATGTGCCGACGCGTTCTGGCGAGCGACCCACTCCTCGAACGCGGCGTTTGCCGCAGCACGAACGTCGGATCGCGGCGAGCCTTTGAGCGCGACTGCCGCGGCGCGAACGACCTGCGCGCCGCTCGAATGAAGTGCTGCCACGAAGAGCGCGTCGTCGGCGTGGCCGGTCAGCTTGGCCAATCCTTCGATGGCGGCCTCGCGGACGTTGTCATTGCTGTCGCTCGCGAGCGTGCGAAGGTGCGTCGTGTCCGACACCACCGCCGCCGCGCGTGCGGCGTATGCGCGGACTTGCCATTGCTTGTGGCTGGCGAGCTTGCCGAGTCGTGCGCGCGCGTCGTCCGGACGGAGACTGGAGAGCGCGACGATCGCGTGCGCCGCCGCGTGCCATGAGACGCCGCCGGGTTTTCTCGTTGCGGTGCTTGCCGGAAGCGCATCGACCCACGCATCGAGTGGTGCGACGAGCGCATTGTCGCTGGCGCACGGTGCTGAAGCGAGATCCGCCGCGCGAAGCCTCACTGGCCACGCGCTGTCGGCGAGGGCCGTAGCCAGGGCGGCGCAGTCACTTCGCATTGCAGTCAACGCACGGAGGCGCAACCGCCACGGCGGTTCAGACCACGGCTTCGGCGCCGGTAGCGGGGGCAGGGAATCGCGCGCCGCGAATTGAGGATCCCTGATGCGTCCGAGCGCGCGTCGCGCGAGCACCCGGACGCGTGAGTCGGCATGCCGACTCCCTTCAGCCAACGCGCCGTCTGTCGAATCGCGCCGGTCCTCGGCGAGCAAGATCCGACCGATCAGCGCCGAGTCGGCAGTCGAAAGCTCAGCCCGTCTGACTTGGCCCAGGACGGGAAGCGCCACCGTTGCAACGAAGAGACACGACCATCCCGTGGCCTTGACTAGCTCGCCCATTCCGCGTCTCCCTGAACGCCAGCGTTGATGCCAGATCGTTGGCATGTTGTAAGACCTTGCACGGCTGCATCGAAACCCCGCCGAACCCGCTTACCAACCCACCGCACCGTGCTAATATCTATCATTCAAGCAGGACTTCGCCGGGCCCGAAACTAGCCGGCTCAACAGGACTGATTGAAATGATACCATCACAGACTCGAGCAGCTGGAGCGACGCTGCTTGTCGCCGTTGCCGTTGCGGCATGCGGAAGCACCAACCGCACAGCGGTCCGAACGTCGCCGCAATCGGCGACCGCCAGCCAAAGCGACGCGGCTTTCATCGCGAAAGCGAGAGCCGACAGCGCGCGCTATCCGTACACCGCGGCCGACATCCACTTCATGACGGGCATGATCGGCCACCATGCGCAGGCAATCGTGATGTCGAAGATGGCGCCGACTCACGGTGCCAGCCAGTCGATACGCACGCTTGCCGAGCGAATCATCAACGCCCAGCAGGACGAGATCGCGACCATGCAGAATTGGCTGCGCGATCGTGGACAACCTGTGCCGCCGGCGGTTCCGGGTCCCATGAAAATGCAGATGGGCGGCATGGAGCACGAGATGCTCATGCCGGGTATGCTCACTGACGAGCAGATGAAGCAGCTCGATCAAGCGAGAGGACCGGAATTCGACCGTTTGTTCCTCAGGTTCATGATCCAGCATCACACCGGCGCGACTCAGATGGTGAAGGAGCTGTTCGCGACGAACGGCGCCGCCCAGGACGAGCTGGTGTTCAAGTTCGCGTCCGACGTCAACGTCGATCAAACAACCGAGATCGCGCGCATGCAGCGAATGCTCGTCGCCCTCGCGATCGAAGGCCACGCTCCGTAAAGATTGTTGATGAACATCGTAGGACCCACTCCGTCCCATCAGAGGAATCAACCATGGAATTCGTACATGAAGCGCACTCGCGTCCCGGTCATTCGTGGACGCGACCAGGCGCTGTTCCGACGACAATCAAGGTCTCACTGCTGATTGGCGCGTCGGCAGTCGCTGCGTGCGGTCACAGCGGCTCGATGAGCGCCGGCCCGACACCATCGGGCATGGGCGTCATGCAATCGGCGTCGGCGCCGAGTCCCGACCCTCGCGTTGGTTTGCGCGCCGGCTTATGGGACGCCGGCCAAGCGGCGTGGAATCTCCGTCTCGTATCCACGACGAAGCCGTCCGAGAAGTTCATGGGCAGCACGAACTCGGACATCGCGTTCACAGGCCCGTACGTCATTCAGGGCAACTACAACGGCTATCAGATCTGGGATATCTCGAATCCGGCGCAGCCGACGCTCAAGGTCGGGAACTACTGTCCGGCGTCGCAGAGCGACGTCTCCGTCTACAAGAATCTCCTCTTCGTCTCGGCGGAAGGAAACACGGGGCGCATCGACTGCGGTGGCGAAGGTGTGAAGGACACGGTGAGCAAGGAGCGCATCCGTGGCGTTCGCATCTTCGACATCACCGACATCGCTCATCCGCGAAACGTCGCCAACGTGCAGACGTGCCGCGGCTCGCATACGCACTCGTTGCTCGTCGATCCGAAGGACCCGAACAATGTGTATGTGTACGTCTCCGGCTCAGCACCGCCGCGCTCGCCGAGCGAGCTGTCGGGCTGCTACTCGAGCAACGACCCAAATGATCCGAACTCGGTGAAGTTCCGCATCGAAGTGATCAAGGTTCCGCTCGCGCACCCAGAGCAGGCGGCGATTGTCAGCTCGCCGCGCATCTTCAACGATCTCACCGCGCCGGCCACTCACGGTGCAGCGCCGGCCGACATCGCCGAGATCAATGCCGCGCGCGCGCGCGGCGATTTCATCGCGAACGTGATGGGCCAGGAGATGGTTCTTCCGCCCAATTTCACGAAGCCGATGCTCGACAGCGTCGTCAAGGCGCGCGGCGGGTCCGGTGCGCCGACGGGAGCCGACAGTGCCGCGTTGCGTGCGGCAATCCCGGGCATGATCGCGAAGATGATTGGACAGACGGCGGCGTCGACTGGGCCGAAGCCTGGGCCAACGCAGTGCCCTGACATCACGCTCTACCCGGCGATCGGTTATGCCGGCGGCGCGTGCGAAGGCTACGGCTTCCTGCTCGACATCAGCAACCCAACGAATCCGGTGCGTGTCGCCGCGGCGTCTGATTCGAACTTCTCATATTGGCACTCCGCGACATTCAACAACGACGGTACCAAGGTGCTGTTCTCCGACGAATGGGGCGGCGGTGGTCAACCGAAGTGTCGTGCGACCGACCCGAAGCAATGGGGCGCCGACGCGATCTTCAACATCGACGCGAACAAGAAGCTCGTCTTTCAAGGCTACTACAAGATGCCCGCTCCGCAGACCTCGCAAGAAAACTGCGTGGCGCACAACGGTTCGCTCATTCCGATCCCGGGCCGCGACGTGATGGTCCAGGCCTGGTATCAAGGTGGCATCTCCGTGTTCGATTGGACCGATGGCGCGCATGCGAAGGAGATCGCGTTCTTCGATCGCGGTCCGGTGGACGCCTCGCGCATGGCGATGGGCGGCTCGTGGTCCGTCTACTGGTACAACGGTAAGATCGTGAGCTCCGAGATCGCGCGCGGGTTGGACGTCTTCGAGCTCTTGCCGAGCCCGTTGCTCACGCAGAACGAGATCGACGCCGCGAGATCGGTGCATCTGGATTATCTGAACACGCAGGGTCAGCCGAAGTTCGTTTGGCCGCCGACATTCGCCTTGGCACGCGCCTACGTCGACCAACTTCAGCGCTCGAACGGATTGGCGAGCGGTCGCATCTCGGCCGTGCGCGATGCATTGACGAGCGCGGAGAAGGCGTCGGGTGGGCAGCGACGCGATGCGTTGACGCAGCTTGCGACACAGTTGGACAGCGATGTCCGCGGTTCGTCCGATTCAAAGAAAGTGACGATGCTCGCGAGCGCCGTCCGCGATCTGGCGAACGCGTCGCGGTAAGGTTCTAGCTCGACGAAAGTTCGGTCGGCGCGGGTAGTGCGAGATTCTCGCACTCACCCGCGCCTGTCGTTACCGGCCTCGAATCGGCGTGATCACGGCGTCCGTGCCGGACGCCTCAGACGAGGCAGCCAGCGCGGAACGTAAGCGCAGTAGTCCGCGAATGCCGTCCCGAATATCCGCCTCAGCAGCGGCTCCTCGTAAATCACGACTCGTGCGTGGAATGCCAGGGCAACCAGCGCCGCGTAAATCAGAACGGCGCTCGAGGCGAACCACAGCGCTTGTCCGACGATGATGGTCACGACGCCGACGTACATTGGATTTCGCGTCAATTGGTACAAGCCCGACGTCACCAATGAGCGCGGGGGATCGTATGGAGCCGGAGTTCCGCGCCCGCGACGAACGAAGTCGATCGCCGTCCACAAGAGAATGGATAAGCCGAGCGCCGCAACGAGCGCCGCGGTCGATCGAGCGCCGATTCGTCCGTCGTCTGTCCAAAGCGGCGGCGCTCCGGCGACATACCATGGAACCCACCCCGCGATCGTTCCTGGCACCACAACGAGAAATGCAACTGCACGAAGCCAAACGGGCACCAGACCTCCGTTGTCCGACTCCGGTTCTACCGTCGCGGGCCGAACACGGCGGCATGTGCCATCACCTTCCCGCGCGTCGACGCTCCGTCGACGCGCACGCCTCGGCGCGATGAACCTGCGTCGTGAAAGCGATCGTCCCACGTGAGTTGTCCAGTCGCACGATTGAGACGCGCGATCAAGACACGCGACTCGCCGTCGTCAGCGCTGTTGACGACGATGCGATCGCTCTCTGGATCGACTGAAAGCCAGTGCGGCAAGAATGTCGAGTCGGTGTGCAGCGTCGAAACCTCGACCGGGTGTGCTGGGTTGCTGACGTCGAGGCTGACGATAGCGCGACCATACGCCACGGGAACGACCCAATAATGCCCGACGGCGACGGCGACCGCACATCCTTCTCGCCGCACATGCTCGAGCGTGTGAACCAGCTCGATGTGCGGCTGATCTGATGCGACGTCGGACACGCGATAGAGCCGGCAGTAGTAGGTGTCCACCATTGCGGTGCGACCATCGGCCAATCCACGCGCATCGTAGGGCAGTAGGCTGCCGGTGTCGCCCGCCGGAATGGGCATCGCCAACGTGTGCAGCAGGCGGAGACCGGACAGCTGCCACACTTGAATGACGTCGGCCGTGCGCTCGTCGTCCATCGGCATGCTCGTCGTCACGATTCGGTCGATCGCTGGCATGAGCTCGATTCCGTTCGGACGAATGCGCGCACCTCGGAACGCGGAATCCGCCGCCGAGGCGGCGCGAATGAAATCTCCAGTCGCGTCGAGTTCGACCAGGCCGCCGGGATCGCCGGCGATGGTCTTGTTTCCGAACTGCATTGCGACAATGACATTCCCATTCTGCAAACGCGCGAAGCTGTGCGGGCTGCGAAAACCGGGAACGCTATCGATGCGACGCGCGACGCGCGGCGCCAGCGGGTTGTCGACGTTGATGAGAAAAATCTGGCCGGTCATGTAATCGCTCGCGAAGACCGGGTGCCCGACGGGCAACGACAGCTCCATGTGATGCGCCATCATTCCGGGCGTGCCTACGTCTTGCGTTGCGAGCGTCTTGCCGTAGGTCGGGCTGGTGGCATCCGCGTCGAGGACGGTGAGGAAATCGTTTGCTCCTCTCGCGTTCGACATCGCCGCCAACGTGTCGGAGCCGTGCGGACCGGCCCACACGAAGAGATATCGGGATGCGCTATCGCTGGACTTCGAGCTCGAGCATGCGACGCTGAGCGCGGCGGAAAGAACAACGAGCGGGGTGACACGCTGCCGGAGATGAATCATTGCGCGTGAACATGTCGCCAAGCCGCGGAGCTCCGCAACGCGAGTCCGAAACCACCCGCGGTCAGCTCGATCGTGGACCCGTCGCTTTGCACGAGCGCCGCGCCGGCGGCACGAGCGAACGTGATGAGTGCCGCGGCGAGCCGCGCATCCGGGTGACGCACGTCGACGCGTGCGCTCACTCTGATCGCGCGTCCAGCCTCCAACTCGACTTCGATGTAGTTCGCATCCTCCAGACCCCACGCTTCGACATCCGGCGACGTGACGTTCGCCGCCGGCAACGCCGCGCCGAATCGAGCGCGATAATCGACCGGCAGCGCGACTCCGGCCCACCACTTGGTCGTTTGCAGCATCTCAATCGGCAGCGGAATCGGCGCACTCGACGGCGCGCGTTTCGGAATGATGTAGAGTTCAACCTGCCATGCCGCCATTTGCTCCGGTGTCTCGAGTGTCGTCAACGGCGTGGCATGAAGATCGAGAGGACAGATCCCGCCAGCAAGCCGATATTGAACGCCAACCGAACCGCGATTGTCGGCGTGAGTCCGGCCGCATGGGCGCGGCCCACATGCGCCTCCGAGCCTGCGACGGCGGGACGAACCAGCTAGTCCACGATGAAGAGTGTGGCGCCGCCGACAGTGCTCGATCGGTGTGCGCCCGCGTGATCGGCGACATGGTAGCTCATGCCCGGCTTCAGGGAATGAACCGTTCCGTCGGACAGCTCTGTGCTCAGCTCACCTGAAACGCAGAGGACAATGTGTCCTTTCTCGCACCAATGATCCGCCCGATAGTTCGCGGAGTATTCGACCATTCGAACGCGTATTGCGCCCAACTGGCGTGTGCGCCACAGCGCGACTCCCGTTTCGCCCTCATGCCTCGTGGGCGCGAGCTCGCTCCAATCGGTGAGGCCGAATGGAATGTTCGTCAGTTCCAACTAGAGGCCTCTCGATTTCTGGAGTTCTTCTAATTCTACAGGTTTTTTGAAAGGCAGACGCTTGTACCCGTCGAAGCGCCGTACTCGCCGTACGGTTGAATGCTCGTGAAGCCGGCATTGCGGTAGAGCGCGAGCGCTTCCATTTGTCGCGTTCCCGTCTCGAGAACGAGTCTTGTGAGTCCAAGCGCGCGCGCCTCGTCCTCCAGCCGCGTCAACAATGCCAGGCCGATGCCCTGGCCTCGCACATCGGGCGCGACGTACATGCGCTTGAGCTCTCCGACGCGCGGACCGAGCTCGCGCACCAGGTTCGGCTCACGCAGCCAACGCATGGCACCGCATCCGATCGGACGATCGAGGCGTCGAACCACCAAGAAGATCCCGGCACCCGGCGCGACCTCGCCTGGATCGAGGCTGAAGTGCGTGGCGCCAGGCTCGGGATAGCGCGCCGAAAGTTCGGCGTTCAATGCCCCGATGAGCGTCCGTGCAACGTCGCTCGTCAGCTCCTGCCGCTCAATGTCGATCGGGGACATGTCAGGGGGTCGATATTGCGATACCTGAAAGCAAGTTGCCTCGAGAGCAAATCAGGGACGATCGTAGAACGGCGGCGGCTCGATGCCCAACGATCGAAGGTAGACATAACCTTGACCGCGATGATGAATCTCGTTGTCGACGACGTAAAGCAGAAGCGCGTAGATGGTCATCTTCCACTGACCGAACGCCGTGTCGACTTCCTGAAACCGCCCTGGCGGAATTGTCGGCCACATGGCGTTGATCTGCGTCGTGGCTTCGTCCCAGAGACGCAGAATGTCCGCCTTGGTATTGACCTCCGGTGTCGCGAACGATTTCCATTCGCCCGTGATCACTCCATGCAGCGTCGGCACCGCCATGCCGAGGAATTCCATGGCCAGCGTGGAGAACGGACGCATGCCGCCGATCGAGTAGTTGAAGAGCTTATCGTCAGGAAACGCTTCGATGACGCGACGTGTCAAACCACGATGACCCTGCCACTGATGCAGAAACTGTTCTGGTGTGAGCACGAGCGCGGAGCTGGGGGCGGAAGTCGAAGAAGCAGTCAACGTGAATCTCCGTGAGAAGGGCGAGCTTCAATATCAAGTACGCGCCGGAGAAATGAAACAGCAGCCGAGAATCGATGCGAGCCGTTACCGTAAGCAAGCTGTAAGAGTGGTGTAGCACGGCGCGGACGGCCCTCGCCAACCCCCGCGTCTCATGGTTTGTTCAAGCTAACTCCCCGAATACTCGAGGACGCCCGTGGAGACCTTCGTACAGGATCTCAAGTACTGCTTGCGGATGCTGCGCCAACAGCCGGCATTCACCTTCGCCGCCGTCGCGGCGCTCGCACTCGGGATCGGGGCGACGACCGCTGTATTCTCCGTGGTCAACGCCATCCTGCTGCGGCCGTTTCCGTTCCGGATCCGGACCGCATCGTGCTGTTTATCAACACGTCGCCCAACGGAGCATTTCCGGGCGCCTCGCCAGCCAAGTTTGCGTATTGGCGACAACAAACCGACGTCGTCCAAGACGCAACCGCGCTTCGCAGTGTCATCGTCAACTATACCGGCGGTGACACACCCGAGCAGGTGACGATGGGTCAGGCGAGCGCTCCTTTCGCTAGACTGTTCGGCGCGAAGACGGTGCTCGGACGCACCTACACCGACGAGGAGGATCGGCCGAATGCGGCCCACGTCGCCGTACTCTCGTATGGATGGTGGACACGGCGCTTCGCGTCCGATCCAAAGATCATCGGCAAGACGATCTCGCTCAGCAGCGAACCGTATATCGTGATTGGCGTGCTCGCGAAGGACTTCGATCCATCGGAGTTCGGAGATACGCCGGACGTGTGGTCGCCTTTTCCCGTCGACGCCAACACGGCCGACCAAGCGCACTACTTCCGCGTTGCCGGTCGTCTCGAGCCCGGTGTCACGTTGGCGCAAGCACAAGCGAAGCTCAGTCAATCGGGTGCAGGGTTCGAGAGAAAATTCCCGAACTCACTGGGCAAGAATGGATCATTCAGCGTCGATCCGATCCAGAAAGTATTCGTGCGCAACTCGAAAGCACTGCTCGTCGTACTGCTCGCGGCGGTCGCGGGCGTGCTCCTCATCGCTTGCGCCAACGTGGCGAACTTGCTCCTCGTGCGCTCGACGGTCAGAAAACGCGAAATGGCGATCCGGGCCGCGATGGGCGCCGACCGCGGCCGCATCATTCGGCAGCTGATGACGGAAAGCGTTCTGCTCTCCACGATCGGCGGCGCGCTGGGCCTCGCACTCGGAGTCGTTGGGATTCGGTCTCTGCTTGCCGTCAACACAGCCGGATTGCCGCGCGTCGGTGAGAACGGTGCGGCCATCCATCTCGACTGGCGCGTCGTTGTGTTCACGGCGGTGGTTTCGCTCGCCACGGGATTGTTGTTCGGGGTCGCGCCGGCGTTGCACGCGGCGCGCTCGGATCTGAGCGGGACCCTGAGAGATGGAACCGGCTCGTCGAGCGGGCGACACAACCGCGTTCGCTCAGCATTGGTCGTGCTCGAGATTGCGCTCGCGTTGACGCTTGTCATCGGATCCGGACTCTTGATTCGCACCTCGCTGGCGCTTCGCGCGGTGGCACCCGGGTTCGACGCGAGCAACGTGTTGACCATGCGCATGTCGTTCACCGGCCCGCGATTCCAAACATCGATGTCGGTCGACCAAGCAATCCGTGACGGCATGGATCGCCTGCGCGCAATTCCTGGTGTCGTATCGGCGAGCGCAGCGTGCTGCTTGCCGCTCGAAGGCGGCTACGGATTGCCGTTCAAGATTCTCGGCCGACCGCTCGACAACGGACCGTTCCACGGTGGCGGCTCATGGACCACCGTGTCGCCGGGATATTTCGAGGTCTTCAAGATTCCGGTGCTTCGCGGCCGGACCTTCACCGAGCAAGACAACGCGTCCGGACCGCCGGTCGTCATCATCAACGAGTCGATGGCGAAGCAATACTGGAAGGCCGGCGATCCGCTGAACGATCGTCTGGCGATTGGCCGTGGCGGAATGAAGGAATTCGCCGCTGAGCCGGACCGGCAGATTATCGGCGTCGTGGCGGACAGCCGCGACAACGGTCTCAATCAAGATCCCGGCCCAAAAATGTTCGTGCCGCAGGGACAGATTCCCGACGGCGTCAACGCGCTGAACACCAAGATCTCGCCGATGGCGTGGGCGATCCGCACCAAAGTCCCGCCGCTGTCGATCAGCGCGGCCGTGCAAGCGCAGCTGAGGCAGGCGACAGGGCTGCCGGTCGCCGACATTCGCTCGATGAGTCAGATCGTCTCGCGCTCCACCTCGCGCGAGCAGTTCAACACATTGCTGATGACGGTGTTCGCATTGTCCGCTCTCGCGTTGGCCGCGATCGGAATCTACGGCGTCATGGCCTACGCGGTGCAGCAACGCTCGCGTGAGATCGGCGTTCGCTTGGCACTCGGCGCGGAACCGGGCGCCATACGAACGATGGTCGTGCTTCAAGGCATGCGGCTGACGCTGATCGGAGTCATCATCGGCGTCGGCACTGCGTATGAGCTGTCGCACTACATGAAGAGCATGCTCTTCGGCGTCGAGGTGCGCGATCCGCTCGTCTTCGTTGGCGTGCCGCTGCTCCTCGTCTTCATCGCGTTGCTTGCCGTGTGGATCCCTGCTGGCCGCGCGAGCAAGGTCGATCCGCTTGGCGCGCTTCGCTCGGCATAGCGCGGGCGCGTACACGCCCGCGCTGACCCCCCGTTCGCCCGCCTAGTGCAGCGCCTTCGCCAGCGCCGTCGGTCCGATGCCGCGAAAGATCGTCGCGTGAGTCAGGTCGGGCCGCGCCACATAAACCCACGTCAATCCCTGCGGCGACGACTTACGCAGCAACTCGACGAATCTCGCCGTGCCCGCCGCAATCACAGGCTCGTCGGAGTTCGCGATGAATAGTGTCCGCGGTGTGCCATCGAACGTTGCAAGGCGCGCGGTCGCTGAATCCAGCAAGGCGCTGTGGTTCCACCACAGACTTGGATCGAGCGCGATGTAGTGTTTGAACATCGCTGGCTCGGTCAGGAATGTCTCGACGATGAATAATCCGGCAAGCGACTCGCCAACGATCGAGCGTTCGTCGCTGGTGCGATAGCGGTTGTTCACGGTCGGGATCAGCTCGTCGCGGATGAAGCGCCGAAAGGCTGCCGAGCCACCGACGTGCGGCGCGATCGCGCTGTCGCTTGCGACGCGCGTCGGTCCCGTGAGGTCCCGGCGTCGCTCGGTGTTCGGAATGCCGACGACGATCACAGGCCGAATGGCCCCCAATGCGATGAGCGAGTCGACGGTGTTCACGACGTGGGGAAAATCTTCGGCGATTCCGCCATCCGGCATGAAGAGAACGGGGAAGCGTGTTGCCGTTCCACTATACGCTCGCGGCGTGTACACGTTGATCAGTCGAGCTTCGCCGATCGAGCGCGACACGACTGTGAATGTGTCGTGCGGCGGCACCGGATCTGGTGCCGCTTCCGCGGGCGCGTATTGCCGATGGACGCAGCTCACTTGGAGCACGATCGCTAAAATAGCCAACACCAAAATCGCGAACGCGAGACGAGCGCTTCGCTGCGAATGTCGTGGATGCATGGAGTCGGGTTTGTGCGTAGCGGAGTCGGCAGTCGCAACGCCGACGAGCATCGCCTGCGTATAGACGTCAGACGCGTGGAAAGGTCCACGATCGAGCGCGAATTGTAAACGATGCGTCGAGGCTTTTTGAGGGGCTTTTCGTCGTCACGACTCGACCCGTTAATCGTCAATGTCTCGAACTTGGCGAGCCCCGCAGAAGCTCTGCGAACCACCGCGCCATGATACTGAACCAAGACCCGACTCTCGGTGTCAAATCCTTGGTCGCAGGCCGGCGAATTCCAATTCTCAAAACGACGATGCACAATTCACAAGCGCTGAAGCGGTCGGTCGTCGGTGTTCTGCTCTGCGTCTTTGGCTTGGCTGAAGCCGCGGTCGGGCAGACCGCTGGGCCGAGACGGCCTGCAGGCGGTGTCGGAGAAATTGTGGGCCATCTCGTCGACTCCGCCAGTCGCCGGCCGATAGCGACGGGTTCAGTTGCTGTCCTGCGTGCGACCGATGCCGCATTTGCGAGTGGAGCGCTGCC
This sequence comes from Gemmatimonadaceae bacterium, assembly GCA_025934075.1. Lineage (GTDB taxonomy): Bacteria > Gemmatimonadota > Gemmatimonadetes > Gemmatimonadales > Gemmatimonadaceae > JAQBQB01. The sequence continues at coordinate 8,978 of JAICYT010000008.1, read as the reverse complement.
GAAAGAGGACGGTTCGTTTCGCGTCGACGGATTGTTGCCTGGACGCTACACGCTGCGCGTCCGGGTCATCGGATTCGCTCCGGTGCTTCGCAACGACCTTGTCATCACCGCTGAGAAACCCAGCGTCGACGTCGGCATCATTGCGCTGAATCCGGTGGCGACGAAGCTCGAGGCTGAGCAGGTGCTGGCGGATCGCGAGGAGACCGTTCTCGCGCCGGATCGCAACAGCTACAGCGTCAAGAACATGACGACCGCGAGCGGCGGCACCGCCATCGACGTGCTGCGCAACATTCCGTTGGTCGAAGTCGATGGCTCGAACAACGTCAGCCTGCGCGGCAACGCCAACGTCGTCGTTCAGATCAATGGGCGATCCACGCCGCTCAAAGGCGACCAGCTCGGTGCATTCCTCGCGCAATTGCCCGCGGGCACCGTGAAGAACGTCGAGGTGGCGACGAACCCGTCGGCGAAGGACGATCCCGAAGGCACGGCCGGCATCATCAACATCGTGCTCAATCAGCAGACCGAGCTCGGGCTGAGCGGTGGGCTCTCCGCCGGCACTGCGTCGACGGGGCAGACGAACGCCAACGGCAACATCGGCAAGCAGCAGGGAAAGCTCACGGTGTTTCTGTCGGGCAGCATGTATCACGATCGTCGCGCCACGTCGGGCATCATCTCCCGTACCAATCTCGTCCAGCCCATTCCAGCATTCAGCGAGACGATTCTCGACGGAAAACAATCGCCGATCTCCGGTGGTGGAACGATACGCACGGAGTACAGGTTCACCGATCGTAACACGCTGTCGCTCGACGGCTTCCTGTATGGCGGCCACTTCGGCGGCGATCAAGCGTCGAACTATACGGATCTCGATGCGTCGCGGGCCGTCATCGGCCTCTTCGACCAGCGTTCGTCGCAACTCTCGCGCAACCTCTCGCAGGACTACGATCTCGCTTTTCGGCGGTTCACCAAAAAAAATGCGCCGCAGTTCTCCGCCGAATTCGAGTATTCCACCAATCGCAACACGAACGACATCGATCTGTCCGGAACGGTGCTACAACCGGACGCGTCGACGCCCCCGTTCATCCCGACCGAGCGCGATCACACGCTCGGCAAGTATCCATACCTTAATTGGAAGACGGACTACACTCGGCAGTTCGGGGTCACCACCAAGCTCGAGTCCGGCCTCAAGCTCACTCAACGCACGACGACGAACGATTTCGACGCCGCATACCTGAACGCAGCGTCCGGTCTCTACGACGCGGTGCCGTCTCGAGCGACGGCGTTCGATTATCACGAGGACATCGGCGCTGGCTACGCGTTGCTCTCGAACAAGATCGACAAGGTGCAGACGCAAGCCGGTTTGCGACTCGAGGATGCGGCGACGTACCTCGACCTGAGGACGGTCGACCAACAATTCGACCGCCGGTACGCGAGCGCGTATCCGAGCGGCATCGTCTCGTACAACTTCACACCGCTGCGGCAGGCGAAGGTCAGCTACTCCCGGCGTGTGAGTCGTCCCAATCCATTTCAGCTCAGCCCCATCGAGTTCCGGCAAGACACGCGCAATGTGTTCCGCGGGAATCCGGCGCTCCGAGCGGAGTACACTGACGCGCTGGAACTTGGGTATCAGGAATCCCGTTCATGGGGCTCCGTCCAGTTGAGTCCATACATCCGTCACACGTCGCACGCTGTGCGCAACATTCAGTTCGTCGACACGGCCGGCGTGTCGGTGAGCACCTTCGACAACGTCGCGAGCACGCTGACCGTGGGCTCTGATCTCAATCTGAATGCGCATCACGGTCCGCTCCAGTTGGGTGGTGGCGGCAGTCTCTATCACTACTCGAGCGACGCGTCGAATCTCACTGGCAATCTCTCGACCCACGCCATTGTCTGGTCGGCACGAACCAATGCGACGTGGAAGTTCGGAACGGTCGGCGATGCGCAGGCGTTCATGTATTATCGCGCGCCATTCGCCACCGAGGGCGGCTCTCAGCTCGCCTCGATCTCCATGAATCTGGGTGCGCGCTACAAGGCGTGGGGTGAGCAGGGCAATATTGCGTTACGCGTCTCCGATCCGTTCAAGCTACAGAAGTTCGGCTATCGCACCGCCAATGGTTCGGTGATCGAGTACAGCGAGCGATTCTTTGGGACGCGCGCCGTGTACTTGACGATCACGCGCAATTTCGGCAAGGCGCTCAAGCTTCAACCCAAACAGCAGGATCCTGACGCCGTCGTGCCGACGCAACCGGGACCACCGTGAACCGAATTCACTTCGTCGCGTTCGCCGAGCGAATAGCGGTGCGCGCGTTTCGATTCACGCCGGGCGATGCCTCGAGCGAGGCAGCCCAAACCTGCCATATGTAGTGGCCACGTCCATCCTTCAGAAAGAGGGCGCCTCGATCGAGGCGCCCTCTTCGTTGACGACCAAGCCTACCGTCGCTCAAGGAATCGTGTCGCGCTTCGTGTTGGCCTTGTGTTCCGCACTCTCTCGAACCCAGCCGGCGAGACCGCGCAGGCCACCGAACTGCTTGGATGACAGCACGGCACCGGTCTTTGCGTCGATGACGACTTTCGTATGAGTCTTCTTATGGTTCGGAACGATGTCGATCGCGTACTCGGTGCGCCCGTTGGCCATGTCCATCTCGCCCGAGCCGATCTGGCCGGGCACCGCGCACAGCGCAAGAACTTTCGCCGAATCGGGCGAGATCATTCCGGAGTCTGCCTTATAGAGATCACTCTTGATTGTGACGGCCTTCGCGGCAGATGCGTCGACGCTGCTGCAGGTCGTTCCCGTTGGGGTGTACCATTCCATCGTGAGTGAGTCCGCTGGCTGTACGACGGTTCCGGCGGCGGCGCGCGGTATCGTGTCCTTTCGAACGGGGACGCGTGTCCGGCTGGTGTCTTGGGCCGTCGCGGCTACCGTACCGAGTGCCAATAGGGCCGCAACCCTCATGAGCATATGTGCATTCATGGGTTCAGCTCGCTGCTGCTGTGGAGTCGGAATACGTTTTCCTGCTTCCGCGAGGTGCGCAGCAAGTGCTGTGCAAATGATGCCAGCTTGTGAGGCGCGTCACCGAAATCCGTCGCTGACAGCCGCATTGCCTGGGGGCGCCCTGAGGCAGATAGCGGATGAACCAGTCGCGCGCCAAGACAGCGACCTGCGCGAGCGACGACGCGGCTCGTGCAGGTTCCGTTTGCCAACGTGCAGCGTGCGGACTCCATCGCGATTGATCGAGAAGAGTGTGGACTTTCTCGTCGATCGTTTGGGAGAAGTCCTCGTGCCAAATGCCGACGACAGCGCAACTACTCTTTCTTCTTCTTATCTTCGCGTCCTTCTGAAGCCTTCTTGTCGGCCGTCTTATCGACCTCGGCCGGCGGGCGATCGCCTCCGTGAATGTCGATCGTCGGCTCACCACTTGGTCCAGAGGTCAGACCTCCCAGCAGCTGGCCGTCTCGCCATGAAAGCTCTGATCCGCCGGAATCCTCATAGCCTGCCGCGCCGCGATCGCCTTGTCCCCAACTTGCCGGTGTCCGAATCTCGAGGTGTTTCCCTTCGGGAATACCTGCGGACATCGGGAACACGCCGGTTGGCCCGACCTCGTCGCGTCGACCTTGGCCGCCACCCGGCAAACCGCTCTCGCGGCGTGGGTCGCTGGCACGCTGTTCTGTTGAACGTTCGCTGTCGTCAATGTCTTTCGGGTCGCGGCCTGAACGGCGCTTCGCTTCATCTGGCATTTGAATAACCTCCTACAGAAAAGTGTCGCGAAGGCGAACGCGGCAAATGACGCACCAGAATCGGGGCGTCATTTCGATCTGTTCACTTTGCTCCGGCTCGCGCTATCGCGACCGAAACTGTGCCGCAACTCCACCTTCGCTCGCTCGAGCACGCCGCGTTGTCTGGCGCCGAGGTTGTCACCAGCCCGATTGATGTAAAACGTCAACATCGACATGGCGGAGCGATACGGATCACTCTTGCGCCGCCGGCTGCGTTGGGCCGATCGTTTGAGAGATCGAGCAATGCGACGGGGGTCTTTCCATGTGAAGACACTTCGGTCCAGATCGAGTGCATTGCTTCGGGCTGTGACGCGCGCCGACCACCGGCGTGATCCGTGTGCTGACGTCCGCTTCCGCTGTTTTGGTGGCATAGCTACCTCATGCAACAATACTCGTCGTCGAGCAGAACGAGTTGCCGCAAATAGAACGCCGCGCTGTCCGCGCCCCTTCACGCGCAAGACGTCGGTTGCAAGTATCTGCGCGCGAGCTAGGCGAACGTTTCATCGGCGCGTGAGCACGAGTCGTGCAGCGAGTCGATCAAACATCATCTCCGGAACGAGCGCACCCATGAGTGTCTCCAATATTTCCGCCTGCCGCCGAATCGGCGTTACGGCCCTTTGCGCGGTAGTCGCTGGTTGCATGGGCAAAGGCTCGCGACCCAGCGACTCGAGCGTGGCGAACGGAAGCGTCGCTGCCACGGACAGTGCCGCAAGCGCAACGAGCGCCACGACGATGATTCGCGGAACAGTTGCGTCGGTGTCCGGTACGACTCTCGCCGTCCAGACAGACTCAGGCACAAAGGACGTTCAACTGACGCAACCTGTTCGAGTATACGAGCGGCAACCGGCGCGCATGGAAGACATCACGCCGAACACGTTCGTCGGCGTGACGACGGTCAAGCAACCCGACGGCAGCAACCGCGCGACCGAAATTCACATCTTTCCGGCGGAGCTGCGCGGATTGGGTGAAGGGAGCCGCCCGATGGCGCCATCCACGTCGGGCGGTGGCACGCCGAGCACGATGACAAACGGCGCGGCGCAGGCGCCGGAGACAAAGAGCACGATGACCAACGGCAATGCATCGAGTCTCGGGTCCACGCTCGAGGTTCAATATGCCGGTGGCTCCATCAAGGCGAACGTCCCGGCCAACACTCAGATCACGAAGCTCGTAACGACGTCGAAGCCGCTCGCGGCAGGCGACCGCATCGTGGTCGTCGCAACGAAGAACGCGGACGGATCACTGGCAACCAATCGCGTCATGCTCGCGCGATAGGTTGCCGGGCGGAAACAAACTAGCGCGGTTCGCCCAGATCGATCCGCCCGAGGTACTCGGCATCCGCGATCATTGTAATCGCGACTATTTTCCCGTCTCGAACGGCGAACTGGAATGCCATGCGCGGTTTTCCCGTGTGCACCCACACCGCACCAGCCCGTCCGTCCAGCACCGCGGGCTGTGCGCCCTGCGCGCGTCCTACAAACTTCTCAGCGACGGCTCGAGCGCCACGCACGTCGGTGAACGCGCCCATCTTGATCGCGGTAGCATCCGCGCGAACCACCACGTCCGGATCGAGCAGCGCGAGCAGCGCGGCGAAATCACCGCCGCGGGATGCTGCGAGAAACGCCTCGACGATCTCGTGGTTGAAGCCGCGCCGCTCACTCGCCGACCCGCTCGTTGCTCGGCCTTGAACTCGACGACGCGCTCGGCTCGCGAGCTGGCGCGCCGAGCCAGTCGAACGCCCAAGAATTCGCGCGATCTCCTCGAACGGCACCGCGAAGAGATCATGCAACACGAACGCGAGTCGCTCGGCGGGACTCAATGCATCGAGCACTACGAGCAACGCTGATCCAAGCGACTCGGCAAGGAGCATCTCTTTGTCGACGTCGACTTCCATACTGCCATGTTCAGCGGGCGAATCGACGTATTCGTCGAGCGGCTCCTCGTGCCGCGACTCGCGTGCGCGCAACATGTCGAGGCAGATGCGCGCGACGACAGTCGTGAGCCACCCGCCAAGGTTGCCGACCTCGCCCGCATCGGAGCGATTGAGGCGGATCCACGCCTCTTGCACCGCGTCTTCCGCCTCGCTCACCGAACCAAGCATTCGGTACGCGACCGACTGCAAGTGAGGTCGGGACGCGTCGAATCGCTCGGCGAGGCCTACATGGTCATCCTTCACGGACTTTGTCGAAGCGCGATGACGTTCCCATCCGCGTCTTTCACAGAAGCGATCAACTGGCCGCCGCCCACGTCCTTGGCTTCCTGATGCGGGCGCGCGCCCGCTTCGATCAGTGCGGCCATCGTCTTCTTGATGTCGGCGACGTGCCAATAGTTGGTCGGCCCTGTCATTCCTTGCGCGTGTCCATTCGGATCGAGCCCGATCTGCTGCCCGCCAACGTTGAACTGCGCGTAGTACGGCTGGTCCATCTCGGGTTTCACACCGGCCAACAAACCGAACAATGCTTTTGCTTTTGCCATGTCGCTGACCGGATAAATGATCGTCTTGATGCCTTCGGCCATTGATCGCTCCTGAAGTAAGTGTCTAGTGTGACGTGCCCGCGCGATTGACTCTGCTACCATGTTGACGGATGTCGCCCGCCGAATGTGACGCGTGCCTTTGTCCGCGTTCCGGGCTTCGTGTGGTCGGAAGGATGGCGCAGACGTGGCAAAACAAACGAGCGCGGCTCCCGCATGGAACTATCAGCATGACAGTGTCGTAGATTACAAAGCGGATCATGGCCAACTCCACGCATACACCCGATCTGTCGCGCGTCTCGCGTTTTCCGTCGCGGCGAGCTGATGCGCGCCCGCGGATCATTGCCGCGCTCGTTGCCGCCGTCGTGTTCCTGGCGGCGCTCGGATCGGCGCGCCCGCGACCTGACGGACCGTCTCGCGAATGGAATGATGCGCGCCTCGTCCAGCCGACGCCTTCGGCGCATTCGTTTGCGGCGCATGCCGGCGACCAGGCGCTACGTACTCAGCGCCGACCGTCACCGCATCTCGACGTTCCGCTCGTCGGCGCAAGCCAACCGGGCTCGCTCCCATCTGTTTCGACCAACGCGCCGTCCACGGCGCGCTCGCACCGAATCACGGCCGCTGCCGTCCGCGGATACGACGCAACAGCGCCTCCCGTGTCCTGATGTAGGTCGCTCGCCGCGAGCGAGCGCACAACCGCCATCACACTTTTCACATGAGGCGATCGCCCTGCATACGCGCAGGAGCCTCGCCACGGGAGACATACTGTGTCGAACCTTCAGCTTGCCGCAGCGCCACCGCTCGCGCCGCCCCAAATGACATTTGCTCGCGTTCTGCTCGGCATCGACTTCGGGTCGGCGTCGCTGGCCGCCGCGCGCTGGGCCACGACAAACATCGCGCCGAAGGCGCACGCACTGCTCTCGCACGTCTGGCCGTTCCCGACTGATTCGGAGGAGAGCGACGGGGCCGATTCCATGCGTGCCGACTCGCTTCGTCAGATGAGACCCGCCGTCGCGGGAGGGCTCCGTGGTTTTGCGGCGACGCTCGACGTCATGAGTTCGCGCAGCATTCTGCGTATGGGTCGTCCCTCGCGCTGGCTGAGTGCGATCGCGAACGACGAAGACGTGTCGCTCGTCGTGTTCGGACGAAGAGCCGACGCGAACCGAATCCGCATAGGTGAACCCAACGTGATCGAGCGTGCATCGCGGCGGACGAGCGCATCGGTGCTCGTCATTCCCGAGGGCATTGTCGCTCCGCCCGCACACATCGTTGCGGCAGTCGACGAGAGTCGGTTTGCTCCAAGGGTGCTGCGCGTGGCCCGTCACCTCGCTCACGTTCACGATATACCAATGACTATTCTGCACGTCTTATCGCCGGCCGTCGGCGCATATGAGCGTGTCATTCGCACTGCCCGCCACTTGCTCGGCGGCGATCGAAAGATCAGAGTAGTCGATCGTCCGTCGGCGCCGAATGCCTTGCCACTTCGCATGCCGCAGTGGCTCGCCGAGCTTGCGGAGTCACACAGCGTTCACGGCGATCGAATGGAAGTCGCAATGGGTGATCCAGCCCGAGAGATCACAGCGGTCGCGGGAGCGGGCGATGCAACACTCGTCGTCGTCGGCATGCGTGGTGGCGACGATGCGCCGATCGGAAGCATTGGTTCCGTCGCGCGGGAACTTCTCACGCGGGCACCGCTTCCTGTACTCGCAGTGAATGGCAGATAGCGGCTTGGCGAGCGTGATCTAGAGGATCACGGTTGTCAGTCGAACCGTCCATTCGCGGGAGTTTCCCAAGCTCGGGAGAAATTCAGCCGCATTGCGGGTTATAGGTGTGCGGTGACGAGCAACGTCCGCCGCACCTACAACCACATCAGGAATGGAAGCATGCGCATCGCGCACAGTGTACTCATTGCATTCACTACGTTTTCCGCGGCGGCAGCGACGGCATGCGGATCGAGCTCGAGCAGCGGTACCGTCATCACCGACCCGCCAGTGGCCAACACCGTCATAGTATCGAACGACAAGTTCACGCCGTCGTCGCTTCAGGTCGCCGCCGGTACGACGGTGACATGGACCTGGGAAAGTGGGGGCACCAGTCACAACGTCACGTTCGATGATGGCGTTCACTCCCCCACGCAGGGTGGCGGCACGTACACGCGTACGTTCAGTACCGCGGGCACATACGCGTATCACTGCACCATTCACGGTACGATAATGTCCGGCAACATCACCGTGCAGTGACCGACGGGCACCAGTTTGACGCGTGGACGTCTGACTAACGCCACGAAGACAAAAAACTCGGTGGCTCCGAAGAGCCACCGAGTTGGTCCTGCCCCAAGACTCGTCTTACTTACAACGTGGCGCGCCGCTGCTGTCCGACGTGGCCAGCGGGTTACCCGTGTTGATCGCCACCGCGCACTGAGCGGGCGATGCCAACTGCGTGTGCGTGATCGTCGCCGACCACACCCCATTGCCGGGGGCCGAAATCGTCGGCGCGTTGACGCCGTTCGACACCTGGAACTTGAGGTTCGCGAGCGTCGCCGTGTACTTCGTGCTGTCGGCGAAGAACGCTTCCTCAGCCGTCACGAGGTTGCGCAGATCCGACTTCATCGCCGTGTAGTACGCCTTGTCCTTCGTGCTCGCGAACTTCGGGATCGCGATCGCGGCCAAGATGCCGATGATCACGACGACAATCAGAAGCTCGATCAGGGTGAAGCCTTTGCGAAGTTTCAACATGTT
>JAICYT010000130.1 GCA_025934075.1 Gemmatimonadaceae bacterium | reverse complement strand
GGTCATCAGTACCATCATGTTGAACTTCCTTGCCGCGTACCTCGTGTCGTACCTGGTTCGCGGGCCGATGCAGGAACCGACGCACATCTATCCACAGACTGTTTCGATCGTGAACGCGGCGCGTCTCCCACGTTTCGGAGGAGAGACACGGCTGCACATCGGGTTCGCCATCGCGGTGCTGGCGTGCCTCACTGCCTCGTGGACGATCCGATACACGGCCGGGGGGTTTCGACTGCGCGCGGTTGGCGCGAACCCGCATGCGGCGCGGACCGCCGGCCAAATTGATGTCGACCGAGTGTCGACTCGCGCATTCTTGGCGAGTGGCGCGCTCGCCGGCCTCGCTGGGGCAATCGAAGTCTGCGGCGTGACCTACGCGTTGTACGAAAACATCTCGCCGGGGTACGGGTACACGGCGATTGCCGTCGCGCTGCTCGCGCGGTTGAACGCCGCGGCGGTCATTGCGACGGGCATATTGTTTGGGGCGCTCGAAGCCGGTGCAGCAGCGATGCAGCGCGATGCGGGGGTGCCATCGGTCGCGGTGTCCGTTGTCGAAGCAGGAATCATCCTCGCGCTCGTTGCGGCACAGCGGACGCAAATTCGCTTGGGCGCGACATCAGCGTGAGCTCCGCCGCCGCGGCCTTTGTCGAGGCGACCGTCCGCACAGCGACGCCACTGGTTCTCGCGGCACTGGGCGAGGTCGTGGTCGAGCGCGCTGGTGTAATGAATATCAGTCTCGAAGGAGTGATTCTGGGCGGCGCGTTTGGAGCGCTGGTTGGCGCGAGCCACGGAGGGCTGTTCGCCGGTTACGCCGCCGCACTTGGATGCGGAGTTCTCCTCGCGCTGGTGTTCGGACTGTTCGCGATCGCGTTTCGCGCGGACCAGATCATTACCGGGACCGCCGTGACGCTGCTTGCCGTCGGCGTGACCGGCACCCTCTACCGTGCGCTGTATGGCACGACCGGAGCCGCCCTGTCGATTCCAACGAGTGGTCCGAAAGCGGTTCCGTGGCTGTCGTCACTACCAGTCGTTGGATCTGGGTTCTTTAATCAGCCTTTTGTGACGTACACGGCCTACGTCTCTATTCCGATCGTCTGGTGGTGGATGTACCGGACGCACGCGGGTCTCGCCCTGCGAGCAATCGGAGAGGCGCCGGCGGCCGCAGCCGCGGCCGGGGTTCGCGTCGATCGCGTCCGATGGATGGCGATCGCGTTTGGTGGACTCATGGGCGGTCTCGCCGGCGCAACCTTGGTGCTCGCCCAAGTGGGGACGTTTGCCGAGGGCATGTCCGCAGGACGCGGCTTCATTGCGATCGCGATCGTCGTGGTCGGACGCTGGCATCCGATCGGGATCGCGCTCGCGGCGCTGATGTTCGGCGCTGCCAGCGCGCTGCAATTCCTTCTACAGGCCCTTGGCTTGGCGCTTCCGTATCAACTTTTTCTGGCGCTGCCCTACGTGTTGACGTTGGCCGCCCTCGCCGGTGTCGCCGGGCGCGTCCGGGCACCGGCATGGCTCGCGAGAACCGACGAGGCGTAGTATCAGCAGTGTCGTCGCGCGCTCGTCCAGCGTGAGCGCCAGTGCCCGTCATCACCGCGCTCCAACAACCCGTACGCGGTTACATCGCCGTAATCGCGTGACAGAATGAGCGCCGCGTTTCGATTGACGCCGAGCAGTGCCGCACCCAGGACATCAGAGCTCTCGATTGTTTCCTCGGGACCGTACGACCGCTCCGAGTATGCCTTTGAGAAGGTTGTATCGCCCTTGAGGCGCTGCTCAGCGATGATCAGCGTATGCTCTTGCAGCGGAGTCGCCTCCTGGTTGATCTGCCGCACGAGCGTCGCGACGACGGCTCGTACATCGCTGGCGGCGTTGAATCGCCACAGCGTTCGGACGACGAAAGGCAATCCATTGAATCGGCCGGCCGAGTCGTTTGGAAGGGCGGACGCGATGCGAGTGACGGTCGCGGACAACGACGTCGAGTCCGCGGCGGAAAAGGATTGGATGGAGTCGAGCGGTAGTGGCGCGACGACGCCGCCGATGAAGCCGATGCTCCATGACCGAGGCGGGGGCGCGGCCCGGAGCGTCGCCACAGTGCACGCGCCGCTGTCGGAAACCGCCGGAAGCTCCGCGGTCTGCACCGTGCCACCGCGACCGAGCAGCGTGACGGACGCGGGATGTGGAATGGCTGCAAGCTGCGCTACCGCAGCAGCGCTGTCGGGTGCGATGACGAAAGCGCGAGACGGCGATTCGGCGGCGACCAACAACAAAGGGCCGGCGCTCGAATCCCAATTCCGGGGCGGGATTGTAGTCGTTGAATCAGTGGTCGCCACAGGTGTTGGCGTCGTCGAATCGACCCGCACAGGCGGTTTTCCGCGCTCACACGCTATGCCCATCAGGGCGGCACCGAACCACGAGGAGCGGCGGAACAGATTCATTTGACGTAATTTGGACCCGCTTGGTCCCCCGTCAACGGCAGAATCGTGAGGGCTACGTCAGCCGACGTATGCCGAGCTTCCGGTACGATTGGTAGCGTGGTGAAGCAGAGACTGGTGAAATCACCTCCTGGAGTTCTGATGGCACATCCCCAGCACGCGATACCGATCGTTCTGCCAGACGGAGAAATACGAGCCATCGTGCGCGCTCCGGTTGTCGAACGCCTGAGCTGGGCGTTCTACGATTTCGCGAACACGATTTTCTCCATGAACGTGGTTTCGCTGTACTTCGCCGTGTGGCTCGTGAGTGATCTAGGCGTATCGAATACGCTGGACGCAGTCGCCGGCGCCGTGTCTTCCGCGCTCGTCTTCATCTCGATCCCGTTTCTCGGCGCGCTGTCGGACGGGCGTCGCCGTCGCAAGGTATGGGTTGTCGGGTTCACCGTCGTCTCGTGCGCCGCCCTCGCGCTTATCGGCGTCTTGGGTCAGCGAGGGCTGCCGATCACGGGTACTTCGGTGGATGCACCGGCCGCTCTTCCGCCGGGTTGGCATGCCGGCGGCGCATCGCTCTTCTGGGTGTTAGCGGCGTTCGTGCTGGCGAACTATGCCTATCAAGCTGCACAACCGTTTTACAACGCGATGATGCCGGAGCTCGTTCCGGTGGAAGAGCAGGGTCGCCTGTCGGGATTTGGAACTGCACTTGGGTATGTCGGCTCAATTGTCGGTGTGTTGCTCGTGCTTCCGTTTTTTGATGGAACGCTTCCCGTGATTGGGAAGCTTCCAAGCGGTGTGCTCGACACGATGCACTCGCTCGTGCCGTTCACGCAGCATGGCGGACGCGTGTCGACGTTCGTGCCGACCGGCTTGGCATTTTTGCTCTTCTCGCTGCCGCTGATCTTCTTTTGTCGAGACCATAATCCGGCACCGCGAGGGACGCGGGTGGGCTGGCGCGATGCCGTGCGAGAGGTGGTGCATACGATCCGGGACGCGCGACGGCATCCGGGGACGCTGCGATTCATCCTCGCGTCGTTCGTCTATCAGGACGCCATCGGAACCATCGTCGGCTTCATGACGCTGTACGCCGTGAAGGCTGTCGGCTTCACACAGGGAACCGAGATCAAGCTGTTCCTCGTCCTCACCATTCCTTCGATTTTCGGAAGTTACATCTATGGCCACATCGTCGACCGCATCGGGGCCAAGCGCACACTGATGACGACGCTGTTGCTGTGGGTTGCGCTGCTGGCGGTCATGATCGTCGTGCCGGGGAAAACGGCGTTCTGGCTCGTGGGGTTGGCAATCGGTCTCAATTTCGGCGGAGTACCCACGGCTGAGCGACCGGTTCTGCTCGGATTGGTTCCCGACGTGGAAGCTGGTCGCTATTTCAGTCTCATGTTGTTGTCGTCCCGCGCGGCGGCGATCGCCGGTCCGTTGATTTGGGGGCTCACCGTTGACGGTCTCGAAGGTCGGTTCGGGACGGCGATCGCCTATCGCGCGGCCGTGATGACAGTCGCACTCATGTTCGTGATCTCGGCTCTCATCTTTCGCGGCGTGCCGGATCGGTCACGCACCGCGTAAGACCGCGCAAGCATGTATCCTCTGCTTCGCGCCATCGCCGGCGTGGCGCTTCGCTGGTACTATCGCGACATCCAAGTCGAGGGCCTGGCTCGGATTCCGCGACGGGGACCACTCCTGCTGGTAGTGAACCATCCGAACGCGCTGATCGATGCGTTGCTCGTGGTGTCGGTCGTGCCGCGGCGTGTCCTGATCACGGCGAAGGCAACGATCTTTCAGAATCCAGTCGCCGATGCTCTGCTCCGTTGGGTTGGTGTCGTCCCGCTCCGTCGAGCAAGCGATGAGATACAACGCGGGGGCTCACCGGGTCCGGCTCGCAACAAGCAGACTTTTCAGGCGGTGTACGACGCGCTTCGTCGAAGCGGAACAGTCTTGATTTTTCCCGAAGGGAAATCACACGACGAACCGTTCATGGCGCCGCTCAAGACGGGGGCCGCGCGCATGGCACTTTACGCTCGAGAAACGGGCGGCATCGCGGATCTCGCCGTCGTGCCGATTGGACTGACGTTCGAACGAAAGGACGCGCCGCGCACTCGAGTGCTCGTCCAGATTGGCGAGCCGATCACCATGGCATCATGGCACGCCTCGTCGGGCTCGGCGGCTGCCGATGCGTTGACGGCGGAAATCGACGCACGACTTCGCGCCATCACGTTGAATTTTCCGACGATCGACGATGCAACACGCGCGGTGCGTCTCGCGTCACTCATCGCTGCGCTCTTCGATGAGACGCCGTCCATGGGCGTCGTCGGCCGTGGACTCGGCGCCGAGATCGCGATTGCGCGGCGAATCGACGAGCTATCGGGCAGGCTGCAGCACGCCGATGATGCGCTCCGTCGCCAAGCGGACCAATTGGTGAGGCGCCTGGACGCTGTGGAGCGCGTGGCAGCAAAGCACGGTGTGCTCGTTGAAGACGTCGGCATCTCGCTCGAACCGCGACGCGCGCTCCGATTCATTGTACGCGAAGGGTGGCTCCTTCTCATCGGAGGACCGGTCGCGATTTGGGGACGTGCGAACCACTGGCTGCCGTTTCGCGCAGCGCGAATCATCGCCATGCGGTCCGTCGACAGCGCGTCCGACCCGGCGATGCGGACGCTGGTCGCGGGGACGGCGTTCGTGCTGGTGACATACCTGGCGCAAAGCGCGCTTGTGGCTGCGGTGTTTGGACCCCTCGTGGCGCTCGTGTATCTCGTCAGTCTGCCGGTCGCCGCCGATATCAACTTCTCGTTGAGTGAGAGACTGCGAAGGGCAATGCAGCGCGCGCGTGCATTTCTGCGTTTTCGGCGCGATCCGGAACTGCAGGTCCGACTGAAGGAAGAACTTGGGGGCTTGCGAGAGGCAGTGCGAGAGTTCGATCAGTCGTTAGCGGCCCAGGGCTCGGGCACTACTTCGTAGCAGCGTCGGTCGACGGCGGCGGCAGATACGGGCCCGCCAGATCCCAGTGCCACGCGTCTCGTCGAATTCCCGTTCGCGGATCCTTGAGGGGTTTGTATTGCAATCGCCCTGGCGCTATGCCGATCGCGGTGCCGTACTCGACGAGGAGCGGCTTGTTCGTGGAGACGAGGTGGGCCATCGGACGGTTTTTCCAGATGTGTCGATGCAACCACAATCCGCCATCCATTGCGTAGATCATCCCGTCGCGGCGCTTCGCGAACTCACGATACGCCGGCGGGACGCGCGTCATGCGCGCGTTCGGATCACTGGCAGGCGACGACTCCCGCCGCCGTCGCGGGTGCAACCGCGGTTGCGCCGCCGACAAAAAGAGCGCAGAAGTGCGGATACGACTCCGCGTTTTGCGAAGTGCCCGACCATCCGTTGAGCGTCGCCTCCGTTATCGACACAGCGTCACCGTTCGACGAACTAAATCGGAGCGAGTCAAGGTGCGTAGTGTAAGCGCTGTGATCGTAAAAATACGCCTCTTCGGCGGTCGTCAGGTTGCGCAGATCACTTCGCATACCGGCGAAGTACGCCTTGCCCTTCGTGCTCTGGAATCTCGGGATCGCCAGCGCCGCCAGGATGCCGATGACGACGACGACAATAAGCAGCTCGATGAGCGTGAAGCCGCGTCGGTTTTGAGACATTGGCGGGAAACTCGGGAATCGGGGGGTGCAGCGGACGGCCATCGCAGGGAATTCTCGATGGCCGATGCACCTCGGTATGGCAAGGCTGGTGCCAGGAGAGTCCGCTTGACATATATCGCTTCGCAGCAACGGTTTAGAAGATCGGAATCCACGTCGAAGCAAACATTTTGTTGCCGTCGGACCGTCGATTTGCAAAACGCGTCGCAAGCTGCGAGGGCAATAGACAGGGCTTGGAGCCTAGCCTTCCATCTTGGTGGATAGCCAAGTGTCGCCTACGCCGAGGTCGACGACGAGCGGGACGGATAGCGCGGCCGCGTGCTCCATTTCGTGTTTCACAAGCTCCGTCAGCTCGTCGAGCTCTGGGCCGGGAACCTCGAAAACGAGCTCGTCATGCACCTGCAGGAGCATTCGACTATTGAGTTTGCGCGCAACGAGGGCGGAGTGGATGTGAATCATGGCGACCTTGATCAGATCCGCGGCTGAGCCTTGGATGGGCGAATTCGCGGCAGTTCGTTCGCCGAACGCGCGAATGTTGAAGTTTCGATCGCGGAGCTCGGGGATGTAGCGTCGCCGGTTGAAGATCGTTTGGACGTACCCGTGTTCCCGCGCGAATTCGACCATGGAATCCAAATATTCGCGTACGCGGTGGAATCGCTCGAAATATCGATCGATGAATTCTTTGGCTTCGGCGTGGGTGATCTTGAGCTGGCGCGATAACGCATGCGCGCCTTGGCCATAAATGGTGGCGAAGTTGATCGTCTTCGCCCGCGCGCGCATGTCCTTCGTGACGGCGTCGAGCGGAACGTCGAAGATCAACGCCGCGGTCTGCCGATGGATGTCGCCGCCCGAGTTGAACGCGTGCACAAAAGCGGGATCACCCGACAAGTGCGCGAGCAGCCGGAGCTCGATCTGCGAGTAGTCGGCTGAGACGAGCGTCCAACCGCGCTGGGGAACGAATCCGCGGCGAATGTCACGACCGAGCTCACGCCGAATTGGAATATTCTGAAGATTGGGATCGCTCGATGAGAGTCGCCCAGTCGCCGCGGTGGTCTGACTGAACGATGTGTGCACGCGGCCTGTTCGCGGATGGACATACAACGGGAGTGCGTCGATGTACGTGCTCTCGAGCTTCGAGAGCTCCCTGTAGTCCATCAACAAGACCGGCAGCGCGTGCCCTTCGTCGGCCAGCTGTTGCAGGACACTCGCATCCGTGGATGCGCCGCTCGCCGTCTTCTTGAGGACGGGAAGTTGCAGCTTCTGGAACAGGATTTCGCGGAGCTTCGGGTTGGAGTTGATATTGAACTCTTCGCCGGCGATCGCGTAGATCTCCTGCTCGACGCGTTTGCGCTCGCGCTCGAATCGCTCTTTGAGCGAGGCGAACCAGCTTACGTCGATCTTGATGCCGTGCCATTCCATCTCGGCCAGGACTTCGACGAGTGGCATCTCGATCTCGTGAAAGAGGCGCGCGAGCTGCAGCGCATCGAGCTGCGGCTCGAACATCGCGCGCAGCCGCCATGTGATGTCGGCGTCCTCGCACGAGTATGCGCGCGCGCAGTCGATCGGTACCTGATCGAAGGGAATCGCATCCTTCCCCTTCCCGCACAGCTCCTCGATGCTCGTCATCTTGTGTCCAAGGAACTCGAGCGCAAGCAAGTCGATTCCGTGCGAGCGACGGCCCGGGTCGAGCACGTAGCTGGCAATCATCGTGTCGAAATCGAGACCGCGGACGGTCACGCCGACTGACCGCAGCACGAGCATGTCATATTTTGCGTTTTGCGCCGTCTTTTTGACGGTCACGTCTTCGAGCAATGCCCGCAGCGGCGCGCATTCGGCGCTGTCGATTGGTGGCAAGTTCTTGACGCGGTGCTCACCGCCGGCCAGCGCGCGCGCCGCGATACTCGTCGGCTCGGCCACTTTCTTGGCCCGAGCTTTCTTGGGCGCGGAGATGTCGAGCGCAAGCTCGTCGTCCAAGGCCAAATCGACCTGCGTGTCAGCGCGATGCCGATGGGCCAACGGCAGATAAAACGCCTCGCCCTCGCCGATGCCGATGGTCAATCCGATCAGCGCGGATCGGAGCGGGTCGACATCCTGCGGCGCCGAAGGGTCGATGAGTGTTTCCGTATCGATCGCGATGTACGGCGCTCGTCGAGCCCGCATGACTGCTTTCTCGAGCGCGGCAGGTGTGTCGATGACGGTGTAGTTTGTCGCACGGACCGGCGGCAGGTCGGCTTCCTCGGGTTCGGCTGCCTCGGCCACGTCGGCGATATTCTTGGCAAGCGTGTGGAACTCGAGCTCTACATACAGCGTCCGCAGGCGCGGGTAGTCTGCATCCGAGAGCCGCATAGCGTCGAGGTCGAGCGTGATCGGCAGATTGTCGCGAATCGTGACCAGCTCTTTCGACAGCAGCGCCAGATCACGCTGTTCCAGCAAGGCTTCGCGCGGGCGCTTTTTGGTGAGCTCGGCGGCGTGCGCGAGGATATTCTCCAGATTGCCGAACGAGTTGACCAGTTCTTGCGCGGTTTTTTCTCCGATCCCTTTGACGCCAGGGACGTTGTCGGAGCTGTCGCCGACGAGCGCCAGATAATCGGTGACGAGCGCGGGTGGCACGCCGAGTCGCTCGCTCCCGTTGTCGACCCCGACCCATTGCTCTTCGACGCTCGCCGGTCCGCCGCGGCCGGGGTTCAAGAGCCAGAGGCCAGGCCGTACGAGTTGCTGGAAATCCTTGTCGCCCGACACGACGACCACGTTCAGCCCCGCTTCGACACCTTGTCGCGCCAACGTGCCGATGACGTCGTCCGCTTCATACCCCTGCAATGAGAGAATTGGTATCTTGTGTGCGTCGAGAACGGCGGCGATGCGCTCCATGCCGCGATCGAAGTCGGACTGCAGCTCCTCGGTCAACTTCTCACGCGTCGCTTTATATGCCGGATACCGTTCGTGGCGAAACGAGAGTCCCGAGTCGTGCACCCAGCCGAGGTAGTCGGGCTGGTGGGTTTGAAGGAGTCGCTGGAGGAAGTTGACGATCCCCCATGCGGCTGACGTGTTTTCGCCACGGCTCGTCGTGAGCGGTCGCGAGATCAACGCGAAGAAGGCGCGATAGATCAGCGCGTATCCGTCGACCAGGAAGAGGCGCGGCGATGGCGGCGGAGACGTCACGAGAGCGAATGAGCGAGGCGCGAGCGGTGGACCATTTTGGAAAGCTCAGGGCGTGCGCTTGCGCATTCAATCCCTGACGAGATAATCCCTGAAACAGCACCGCCCACCATTGCTGGTGGGCGGGTGCAGGGTCACTTGGTCTGTGGAGGCGGTAGCGCTAGACCCGGACTACGTTCGCGGCGTGCAGGCCCTTTTCGCCGGTTCGGATCTCGAACTCCACTTCTTGTCCTTCGGCGAGAGTCTTGAACCCTTCCATGCTGATCGCGGAAAAGTGCACGAACACGTCCTCACCGCTGTCCTGTTCGATGAAGCCGTACCCCTTGGCATCATTGAACCATTTCACCTTCCCTCTGGCCATTCGAGCTGCCTCCTACGGGGTGAATCGATCCTGCACTGCGGTGCTGGGCAAGCCCAACTGGCTTGCGGGGCCCTATATAGGAGCGGTCTATCAATTTGTCAAGCAAGGGGACGCCCGAGCGCATCGTAAAAGGGCGGTTCGCGTGAGCGTGAGACAACAGCCAAATTGCATTGGCAACGACGCTTCGGCGCACACGCAAAACGCCGTCGTCCTCGACGCCGCGGGCGGAGAACTCGCTCCGTTCGCTTGCAACCCATGCCAGCCGACATTAGGTTCGCCGCGTGCCACGTGAAAATCTCGTCGGACAGACGATTGCCGGATATGCGCTGCAGAGCGAAGTGGGTGAAGGCGGAACCTCCGCCGTCTTCCGCGCACATCATAACGACCACGGCATCGTCGCCGTGAAGGTCTTGCGCGAAAAGCTGCGCCAAGATCGCACCGCTGTCGCGCGATTTCTTCGCGAAGCGCGCTACGGCGAACGCGTGCAGCATCCGAACGTCGTCCGCACGATCGAGATCGGCGAGGCAGGGCCCGGGATGCATTTTCTCGCGATCGAGTGGGCGAGTGGTGAACTCCTCGAGAAATACGCGAAGCGCTTGGGCGCGCTTCCTGTCGACGAGGTGTGCGCAATCGTCAAGCAGATCGCCGACGCAGTACAAGCGGCGCATGCAGCGGGCATTGTGCATCGCGACCTCAAACCAGACAACGTGATGTACGATCCTGCCACGCGGCAGGTGAAGCTGCTCGACTTCGGAATTGCGACGGACACAGACATCGCGCCGGAACAACGTCTGACGCGCGCGGGATTCTTCGTCGGCACGTTGATGTACGTCGCGCCGGAAGCGTTGTCCGGTGAGCTCGTGGGCCCGCTCGCGGATCAGTACAGTCTCGCAACGATCGCGTATTTTCTACTCACCGGATGTCTCCCGTTCCCGGCGAAGACCCCGCGCGAAATGTTCTCGCAGCTGCTCTCGCAGCCGCCGATCCCTCTCAGTCAGGCAAAACCGGGATTGCGATTCTCGAGCGCCGTCGAGGCGGTGATCATGCGGGCGCTGAGCAAAGAACCGCCGAAGCGCTATCTCGACGTCGTCGCCTTCGCGGCGGAGTTCTGCCGCGCAGCCGATGAACCGGCTGAGAAAGAGAAGACAGGATTGGGCGCCAAGCTGGCGTCGATGTTTCGTTCGAAGAAGAGCTGACGCCGAGTCGCAGTCGAGTCTAGACCGCGGTTTCGACGCCGTCGGGCGACGACTCGGGCAGCGGTTCGAGATCGGCGGGATGCACCGGCAACCACAGTGTGAACGTGGAGCCCTTACCTACCTGGCTCTCCACGCGAATGTCGCCACCGAGCAACTGCGCGAGTCTTCGCGAGATCGCGAGGCCGAGGCCCGTGCCCCGCTGCATCGACTCGCCGCGGGGGCCCGCGTTCACTTGTTCGAATTCTTCAAAGATCCGCGCCTGATTCGCCGGCGCGATGCCAACACCCGTGTCAACGACTTGAAGCGCGATCCACACGCGTCGCTGATCCGGTGACTGATTGGCGAGCACGGGGTCGTCGGGCGTGTGTCGTCGCGAGAGCGGGTTGTGCACCACCGCACCGACCAGCCGCGCGCGAATCGCAATGCCGCCAGACGGCGTGTATTTGACCGCGTTGCCGATCAGGTTGACGAGAATCTGCCGGAGGTGCGCTGGATCGGTTCGAACACGCGGGAGAGATGCGCCGACGGCAATCGAGAGACTCAAACCGCGTTCGTTGACGAGCGACTCGAGTTCGCTCGCGATGTTGAGCACGAACGGTCGAAGCACAATCGTCTCGGGGTGGACCTCAAGGCGGCCGGCCGCGATCTTCGCGATGTCGAGCACTTGATCGACAAGGTGCCGCAGATGCGTTGCCGACGCCGCGATCCGATCCACTGGCGGCACTTGTCTCGGCGACAGATCGCCATAGACGCCGTCCTTGAGCAGCTCGACGAAGCCGACGATCGCGTTGAGCGGCGTCCGCAACTCATGCGAGATGTTGGCGAGGAACTCGCTCTTTGCGGTGTTCGCGCGCGCAACCTCGCTGTACAGACGCTCGAGCTCCGCCGACCGCTCGGCGACACGACGTGCTTGGCGTCGTTCGCGGATCAACCCGAAGCCGAGGAGCGCGACGGTGGTCAGACTGACGACCCAGAGAGCGACGCGCAGACCTCTGACGGCGCG
>JAICYT010000223.1 GCA_025934075.1 Gemmatimonadaceae bacterium | reverse complement strand
AAGTCCTCATAGGGCTGCTCGGCGTATCCCCAGTGATCCTGGAACGCCTCGCGCGCGGCGGCGTGGGTGGCGTGCAGATCGGCCTCGGTGACGGGAGCGCGCACAGTGACGCCGTCCGGCCAGACGACCGCCGGTGGCTCCTCGGCAAGCTCGATGATCATGCCCCACATGCGGCGGACGACCTGATAGCCGGAGTACTTCAGCAGAAGGCGCGCTGGCTCGTTCGCGGCGGCGATCCATTGCTGGAGGACGACGCGGTCACTGGGCGCGAATCTGCCCATTGCCTCGCTGGCGTGCTGCTCGATAAGCGCCAGTAGCGCGGAGCCGATGCCACGTCCGCGCGCGCCGGGGAGGACGCTGGCGAACGCCTGGAGATCGGTGCGCTCGACTGGTTGAAGGTGAGCAAAGCCTAGCGCCTGCCCTCCGTCGGGGGCAATCGCCAGCCAGGCATTCTTTGCCCAGTCGAAGTCGGAGCGCTGCCAGACAACGCTGACGCCATCGAGCATGGCGGGGTCGGGGCTGCCCATCTCTTCGGTCTCGCAGGCCGTGATGAGCGCCATAATCGCATCGCGGTCGTCTGGCGAGCAGGGTCTGATGGAAACGCCGGGAATAGCGAATTCAGCCATGAGATAACTCCTTAGATGAGTGAGAGCAATAGTCTTCAGAGGGCAATTTTGCGCGCAGAGCTATCGCCCTTCCTCGCAACGAAGAAGGGTGGCCAAGGCGCTGAGGTTCAGAGTATTGTTGTTTCGGTAGTATTCACGGCGGCTATCCTCACATCATGGGTGGTCGATGCCCGCGATTTCGATGGTCCGCGCCTCATCCGTCGGGCGCGTGGCAAACCAGCGCAACGCCTCGCCCGCCAGATAGACCGACCCGGCGACGCAGATGAGGTCGCGCGGGTCTGCGTCGGCAAGCGCGTCCGTCAGCGCCTGCGACGTATGATCGCTGACGTCGCCGCGCGGCGCGTACCGCTGTTGATGCTCCACACCGCCGAGACTCACGGCAGCCCTCCCGCACTCGCTCGCGTCGACCGCGTCACGTGGCACCGGATTCCAATCTCCGTCGAGGAGCTTCGCCGAGTGCTGCTGGCGTTGATGCCGCCGGAGCCCGACCGGGGCGGTCCACATGAGATCGAGCCGGGGGAGCCCGAACAATCCGATCGACGCGCGCCGCCGAAGTCCGACGAGCCGATCGTCCGCCTGATGAGAACCGCGACGCGGTGGACCTGGGTCGCGTTGCTGCTCATGAGCGTGTCATTGCGAATGGCGGGAGCGCAATCCGATCCGACTCCGCGTCCCACTCCGAACCCTGCGTTGCGGGCCGACACGAGCATGCGACGCAGCAACGTCCTTCCGGTGCTCGAGACCGCGGGGTTTCTGACGCTTCTCAGCGCGTACGATCGCACCGTCCACGCGGCGGACGTCCAGGATGGAAAGAAGGTCTACAGCACAACGCTGTCGAGCACGTGGGATCACCTTCGCCGCCAAACCTGGGTGCACGATCAGGATCCTTTCAACGTCAATCAATTCGAGCATCCGTATCAGGGCGCGACGATGTACGGGCTCGCGCGCTCGAGCGGGCATCGCTTTTGGACATCGCTCATCCAAGCGAACGCCGGAAGCTTCATTTGGAAAATGGCCGGCGAGACCGATCCGCCGTCGCTGAACGACATGATCACCACCGGGCAGGCCGGAAGCCTGCTCGGCGAGGCGTTGTATCGAATGTCCGACCTCGTGCTCAGAGATGCGCGTGGCGAGAAGCCGCATCGGCTGCACGAGATCCTCGCCGGCGTGCTCTCGCCGCCGTCGGCGGTGAATCGTCGCGCGTTCGGGGAGCGATTCAGAAGCCAGCTGTCCGACACGGCGCCGGTGACGTCATGGCAACTTCGGCTCGGTGCCACAGCTGACGCGCTGTCGCACGACTACGCTGCACCGGTTTCGTTGCTGCGCCACGATGCCGCAGCGGAGTTCTGGATGTCGTACGGACTGCCTGGGCTCCCTGGCTATGACTACGCCCGCCCGCTCGACTACTTCGACGTTCAGATGTCGTTCCTTTCGTCCGCGAGCAATCCGGTCGAGAACGTGATGATTCGTGGATTGCTGATCGGCCGGCAAACGGCGCAGCGCGCCCGGTCGCGCGGCATTTGGGGCCTCTATGGAAGTTACGACTACATCTCGCCGTACCTATTTCGTGTATCGACCACGGCGCTGTCGCTGGGTACGACACGCCAATACTGGCTGGTGCCCGGACTCGCGCTACAGGGATCCTTGCTCGGAGGCGTTGGCTATGGCGCCGCCGGCTCGACGACGGTGATCCCAAGCACGCCAACCAATGCCGCGATACGGGACTACCACTTCGGCATCACGCCTCAAGCGCTGGCAACGGCGCGACTCATCGCCAGCGATCGGATCATGCTCGACGCGGGCGCGCGAGAATATTACGTGAGCGGCCTCGGGTCGGACGACACGCGCGGCTCCGAGACGATCTTTCGCGGCGACATCGGACTCAACGTTCGCGTCGTCGGCGACCACGCGTTCGGCGTCCGCTTCGTGGCGTCGACGCGCAATGCGCGGTATGGCAAGCTACCGGATAAGAGATTCTCGGAGGGCGCATTCACGTTCGCCTACTCGTTTCTCGGCCCGCGCCGCTTCGGTGCGGTCAAGTGGTGAGTCGTTGAGCCTTCACGACCGTCGGGCGTAGCCAACGTATTCTCGGGACGTCGCTAGTTGTCGAGCAGCTCGCCGACGTGCGCGAGCGTCGGCACGTGATCGCATACGAGCTTCACGCACACCGTGAGAGGAACGGCCAGCACGGCGCCCGGAATTCCCCACATCCAGCCGAAGAACAACAGTCCGAGGAACATTGCGACCGTGTTCACCGGAAGGTGTCGCCCGAGGACGACGGGCGTGATGAGGTTGCTCTCCGTCAGATGGACGAGAAGGAACGCGGCCGGAGCGAGCAGCGCGTGTCCCGTCGAATCGATGCTCGCCAGTGCGGCGAGTGCGATGATCGCGACCGTCACCATCGGTCCGAGGTAGGGCACGAAATTCAACATCGCCGCGACGCCGCCCCAAAGGACAGGATTCGGGACGCCCACTGCCCAGAGTGCAAGCGCGGTGATCGCGCCTACGCCGATGTTGATGAGCGCGACCGTCACCAGAAAATGAGAGGCGGCGACCTCGATCTCGCCGAGCAAATGTTCTCGGCGCTGCAATTCGTAGCGGCCGGGCAAGAGCCGCGACAGCTTCCGCCGTACGAGAGCTTCATTCGCCAAAAGAAAATACGTCAGGAACACGACGCTCAACGCGACGGGGATCGTGGCCAGCGACTCGACCGACATGCGGCCGAGGATCCCCGGCGTCGCGATTTGCACGGTGCGCGGTGCGTCGCTCGCCGGCAGCGCCGTGACCTGTTGCATGCGCTCTGCCGATCGCTGAAGGGCGGTGAACGGCAGCATGACGCGACGCACCTTCGTTTCGATCGTCTTGATCGTTTTAGGCGCGGACGCAATCCAGTCGATTGCAGGCGACGCGAGCAGTGTTGCCGCGCCGACGCCGGCGCCGAGCGCGCCAAAAACAACCAGCGCTGCGCCGAGTCGCGCGGGAACACGTTTGCGTTGGAGCCAGCGAACGGGCGCGCTGAGGGTGAGCGTCAACAGCATCGAGATTACCACCGGCAGCACGAGCGTGCGCCCGAGTCGAAGCGTCGCGACGACCAGCAGGCTTGCGATGACGGTTGTCGAGAGCGACGACGGCCGATCCGACTCCTCGCCGGCGGACGCAGACGGAGCGTCGATCCGTACGGTTGCCAAGCGGGCCTACACCTGTACTGGCGTCGGCGGCAACTCGACGATCTCCAGCCAGTATTTGCCGAGCACGTTCATCGCCTCCACCAATCCCGAAAATGTGACCGGCTTCGTGATGAACGAGTTCACGCCGAGCCGGTAGCTCCGGATGACGTCCGCATCCAATCCGGACGTGGTGAGAATGACGATTGGGATGTCGACGAGCGTCGGATCGCCCTTGATGCGCTGGAGCGCTTCGCGGCCGTCCAACTTCGGCATGTTGAGATCGAGTAGGATCAATCCTGGCCGCGGGGCCGCGCCTGTCTCACCCGCGTACTGTCCTCGTTGGTACAGGTAGTCGAGCAGTTGTTCGCCATCTTCGACGAACCGAAGCGCGTTCGAGATGTGTGCGTCCTCGAGCGCTTGCAGGGTGAGCATCCGATCGTCTTCATCGTCGTCACAGATGAGAATCGTGATCGGGATCTTGTGATGGTCTTGCATCATCATGGTGCGTACTCCATTCCCGCTTGCGTGACCGGCAGGTTGACCGTGAACGTCGTTCCCTCACCGGCGGTGCTCGTCGCGGCGATGGTGCCGCCGTGTCGCTCGACAATCTTTCGGCAAATCGCGAGGCCGATGCCCGAGCCTTCATATTGCGTTCGTGGGTTGAGCCGCTCGAACATGCGGAAGATCTTGTCGCCGTGCTCTTGCTTGAATCCGATTCCGTTATCCGCGACCGTGATCGTGCACACGCCGTCGCTGGACCTCGCCGCGGTGAGCCGGACCAATGGCTTGACGTCTTTCTGTCGAAACTTGAGAGCGTTCCCGAGCAGATTCTGAAACAGTTGGCGCATTTGCAGTGGATCGGCGTCGATGACCGGGAGATCGCCCACGTCGAGTCGTCCGCCCGCGTCTCCGACTGCCGTCTCGAGGTCGGCAACGACGCCGCGCGCGACCGCCGCGAGATCGGTTGCCACGAACGGCTCCGCGCTCGTCGCCACCTGCGAATACGCGAGCAGATCATGGATGAGCGTTCGCATACGCGCCGATGCATCGAGCATGCGTTCCAGATTGTGGCTCGATTTCTCGTCGAGGCGCGGCCCGAGTGACGTCGCGAGCCGTTCGCCGAACGAAGAGATCTTGCGCAGCGGCTCCTGAAGGTCGTGGGACGCGACGAACGCGAACTCGTTGAGCGCGTCGTTCGACCGTTGCAGCTCGATGCGCTGCGCGGCGAGACGGCGCTCCGTGAGGCGGCGCTCCGTGACGTCCTCGATCGCCAGCAGGATGACGCGTGGCACGTCGGGTCCATGCGTCACGAGCCGCGCATTCAGCAACATGATCTTTCGTCCGATCCGCGGAAAAACATGGTCGACTTCGACGTCATACAACTCGCGCTCGGGGCCGAGCCGGTCGCGCAAGAGCCGGCGAAACGGTGGAATGTCCCATTGGCCGTCACCGAGATCGAACAGCACTTCGCCGATCGTATCTTCGGACGCGACACGAAACGTCTGGAAGAATGCCCGGTTCGTCTGCGTGACACGAAACTCCGAATCGAGCACGAGCAATGGCTCGCGCACGGTGTCGATGATATCGAGCAAGAAACGCTCGACGGCGGTCACGCCGTTGGTGGTGGCGCCGGAGCTTGCCTTTGAGAGATTGTCCTCGCGCATGATAGGACGGAGGCTAGGATTCGCGCGGACGACACGCAATCGCACGATCGGAGTAGTCGGCGTGATAGCGGCGTGAAAATCGGGGGTGGGCGAAGCGAGCGCTGGACGGTAGGTTCAAGTCATTGGTGACCCATCGGCCGCATTCCGCTTGCACCATTCGCGCACAGGCATCTGCCTAGCTCTTCCAGCCCGCACGAGATGATCACCGTTGTCATCGTCGACGACAATCGCCTCGTGCGTGAGGCGCTCGCTTCGATGCTCGATCGGCTGCCCGACGTGCACGCCGTCGCGACGGGACTGGCCGATCCAACCTTCATGGACGAGACGCAAGCCAACGTCGTGCTGCTCGACGTCGGCTTGCGCGATGAGGACAGCTTGGGTCTCGCCGCCGCGCTCACCAAACACGCGCCGGCCTCGAAGATCATCGTGATGGATCTGATTCCGATCAATGACGACATCGTGAATTTCGTGAACGCGGGCGTGTCCGGCTTCGTGCTCAAGGACGCCACGTTCGAAGAGTTCGTCGCCACGATCCGAACCGTCGCCGCGGGCGGGAAGGTGCTGCCGCCGAGCATGACGGAATCACTGTTT
>JAICYT010000116.1 GCA_025934075.1 Gemmatimonadaceae bacterium | reverse complement strand
CTGGGCGTACTGGGTGTCGGCAGGTTGCGCGAGCTCGTTGACGTTTCCGAATACGTCGCGATCGCCGGCGTTGCCGCGCATCTCGACACGGTTGGTCACCGGAATCATTGCCTGTGCAGCGAGCGAGCTCGTGAGGCCACTTGGGAGCGCGGCCCCGGCAGGAGTGGTGAAGCGAGAGGATCCGAATCCATCGGAGACCCGCCCGTCCCAAAACAGGTAGACCGGATTCAATCCGGCGCTCAGCAGCGACGGAGCGTTGCGCGGCGTAAACTGTCGGCCGGCGCCGAGCGTGCGGATGGCACCGACCTGCGATGCACCGGTACCGATCGCGAGTGAGAGTCCATCGCCGGTATGCGCGAGCGGCGTGTGACAGGTCGCGCACGCAACATCGCGATTGCCGCTCAGGATCTTGTCGAAGAACAGCGAGCGGCCGAGATCGACGAGCGCGGGATCTTGCGCGTTGACTGGAAGAATCGGCACCACGCCCCATCCGTTGAGCGCTTGTCGGACCTGCGCGTCGAGGGACGGCGTCGCCGGAATTTCAGACACGGAGCCATCGGAGCACGCGATCGCCATGAGCGCGAGCGCGACGACCGGCTTGCGATAACGAGTCATGGCGGCATCCTCATCGAATTGGCAACGAGATGGAGATTTGATGGGTCGTCACGGCGACACCGGTCAGCGTCAATGCGCCGTTCGGCGCGGCGAGAATGTTTGGACCGGCGGCGTCCGCCGCGGCGAAGATCACCCCGCTCTGTGCGATGCCGGGGCGCCCCGTGCCCGTCACCATGCGGCCGGTGTATCGCATGTCGAGATCGCTGAAGTGGATGCTCACACCCCATGTCTTCGTCCACTCGAGCCAACTCTCGTCCTGGGTGCGGCTGACGCTCGCCACGTGATCGAGCTGGTCGAGCGTGTAGTCGATCGACCGGAGTGCAACGCCGAGTTGCAGCGTCAGCTTCTGATCGGCGCCCAGCGCGAGGTCGTGCGCAACGCCGGTACGCAAAATGGCGTTGGAAAATCGAAAGTGATTCTCAGTGGTCTTGCCGCCGTCCGGAATCATTGCGCCCGACTGCGCTTGAACGATTCCGTGTGCTTCGCCCCAGGTGTGTGTCACGATCGGCTCGTAGATCGCGTCGATTCCGAACGTCGTCGGCCCGCTCGCCTTCGCGACGCCGACGCCGAGGTCATACGCCGCCGAGTGACCAGGGTCCCACGGGATCACGGTGACTTGAGAGATTTGATAATCGGGAAGCTTGGGGTGCGACGCCACGTTGCCGGTCAGGATGCCGCCGATCCGCCAGCCCGAGTCGGCGAGCGGGCGCGCATACGCGAGGTGCAGACCCCACGTGTCCGTTTGGTCGAGGTTGTGATCGACGCGAGGACGCGAGGCGAAGTTGCGGGTGTTCGGGTCCCAGACTTGATCGGCCCACGCGACGTCATGCGTCATCGCGAAGTGATCGTGCAGCAGAATGGCTTCGAGCGTCCGCGTGCCGCTTGCTCCATTCGACCACTCTTTTGTCAGTCCGAGTCTCGCGTCGAGCGCGTTACCGTGTTGCACGATGCCCGCGCTTCCGGCGTAAAGCAGATCGACGCCGTCGATGTCATGTAGACCCGACCACTGTGCGCTCGCCGCCACTGAGATGCCCGCGTTCGAGAAGACGCGGCCGATGCTGCCGAACGCATATTTGTTTTGTCGCGACGGAGTCGTTGGGCTGTCGTTCGCGAGTCCGCCGGCCGTGAAGATGCCGGGAGGCGTGAACTGAGTGCCGGGTCTGATCGCATCGATCTCCTGCAGCGCGAGCATGATCGCCCCGAACGTCGATCCGGAGCGCGCGATCCCGCCAAGCGGAATCGTTCGCCCGCCGCCGGCGTTCTCCGACACAGAGTAGAAGGTCGGCGATCCGAAGAACGCGCCACTGCGACCCGGCGCAACACGCGATCCTTTTGCCGGGTTGACGAACGGATCGAGCAGCGAGTCCGAGAGCGCGATCGACACGTCGCCGATCCCCGCGTTCGCCGACGGAAAGATGCGCCATTGATCGCCGTCCGCGATTGGCAGCGTCTTGATCTGAATCAGTTGTGCGGCGGCGGTTCGGGCGACCGGCGCCATCACGCTCAGTCCGGCGGCTGCACAGAGGTGACGGAGCCGGAAGGTAAGGCGGGGTGGGGAACACTGACGTCCAGTCGGCATCTGGAACCTCGAAAGAGGAATGTCCGAGAGCCAAACTGTGTGTTCGCGCGGCACGTCACCGAAGACTCGACGTTACGCCGGCCCCGTGCCGTTCACACTCGATCTCGTCGCATATGTCGCCGAGGTATGCGGCGACGATCTCTAGCGCCGAACCCCTCGCGCGCGCTCATACAACTTCGCCACGACTGGGGTCAACAACAGCGTCACGCCGATCCTCACCGGCTGGAGCAGCTTGGTGAAGAGATAGGCCGCACCCCACGCGCCAAGATTCGCCACCATTCCGTTCGGCGACAAACCGACCCGCGTCGCCAATGCGCGGAGATCGACGCCGCGCTGGATCGCCGCCCACGCGGCGATCCAAACCGCAAAGAAAATCGTGAAATACACGATCACGGCAACGACGCCGTACTCGGCGAGCAGCTCCTTGAAGGTCTTGCGCATGCCTGACTCTAGGCGCCGAAGGGCTACTGAGGCGTCGCCCCTCCACGCTCGACGCGCACCTTCTGTCGCAACGTCTTTCCGCCGACGCTCATCTCGGCGACATAGTCGCCCGTCGCGACACCGGAACCGCCGCCACCGAACGCCGCGAACGCGGCATTGCCGAAGCCCAGTGTCTGCAGGAACTCGAGGCCGAATCCGCCGGGACTCGGCGCGCGGCTGGGAATTTGGAAGAGCGGCATGATCGTCTGAAACATCGACGGATCGAGCGCCGCGGCCGGCGCATTCGCAGATCCAGGCGCAGCAGCTGGCGCAGCACCAGGTGCTGCCGGAGCCGCGGCTGCGCGTGGAGCGCCGCCGCCACCACGGCCGCCCGTCGCAATTGCCTGTTCGCCCGGACGCGGATTCCAGGCAGGCGGAGGCCCAAACCCACTTCCGCCGCCACGGCCCTGAAACATTGCCACCATCGGAGTGAGATCGCCGGTGTGCGCCAACTGCCGCATCATCCCCGTCACCATCGGATTCATGCCCGACTTGTCCAGCGAATCCAGCACGAACGTGATTCGATTCATCTGCAATGCAGAATCGCGCTTTTGTACGGCGCCGAGTGGTGGACGCGATGCCGGCTTGCCAGTGAATGCCCACGCGACGCGATTGATGCCCGGCGCGCCTGGCCCGTTCAACACTTGCATCGTGTCTCCGGTGGCATCGATGATGGCGATGTGTACCGGCGGTTGGCGTATCGTGAGCCGATACGTGATGACGGCGCCGTAGGGCGGACTCTGTGCGGCGAAGACCTGATGTCCCTGTGATTGCCCTTCGACCGGCGGATCGCCGAACTGATACGCGGTTGGCGGCGCGAAGAGATGGGCATCTTCCGCGAGAACTTTGTCGTTGATCTGCTGCAGCGCCGAGATATCCGTGATCCAAATGCCGCGGCCGTGCGTCGCCGCGATCAGCTCATGGTCGCGCGGATGAACGCGCAGATCGTGGACGGGCACCGTCGGCAGACCAGTCATGAATCGCTGCCAACTGCGTCCCATGTTCATCGACACGTATGCGCCGACGTCGGTGCCGAGGAAGAGCAGATTCTGATTGACCGGATCCTGTCGGATG
The DNA here is from genome assembly GCA_025934075.1 of Gemmatimonadaceae bacterium. GTDB lineage: Bacteria > Gemmatimonadota > Gemmatimonadetes > Gemmatimonadales > Gemmatimonadaceae > JAQBQB01. The sequence continues at coordinate 9,558 of JAICYT010000116.1, read as the reverse complement.
ACGTGCACGTAGTCGGGGCCGCCGGTCGGAAGACTTGACGCGATCGACGTGAATGTCTTCCCGAAGTCGCGCGTCATGAAGACGTATGGCTTGTAGTCGCCGTTCCGGTGGTTGTCGAACGAGACGAAGAACACCATCGAGTCGTGCGGCGACGGCTCGATGCGCGTCACGTACGTGCCGGGCGGAACGCCCGGGAAGCGCGACGTCAGCTCTTCCCATGTGCCGCCGTCGTTTTTCGTCAGCCAGACACGGCCATCGTCCGTGCCGGCGAACAAGATTCCGGCGCGGATCGGCGATTCGTTGAGCGAGACGATCGTACAGAACGTCTCAGCGCCAGTGGCGTCGTTGGTGATGCCGCCGGTGGTGCGCGTCGACACGCGGATCTTCACCGTGTCGGCCGTCGACAGATCGGGCGAGATGGGAAAGAGATTGTCGCCACGCTTCGTCGACTTGAGCACGCGGTTGCCGCCGATGTACATCGTTTGCGGATTGTGCGGCGAGAGGAAATACGGCGTATTCCAGTTGAAGCGGAGGTCGAGCGCGGCGGAGTCAGCGCGCTGGCGCGCACGCAGGTCGGCGATGCGCTTCTTTTGCACTGGAGTTTGTGGCGCCGTCGTATCACCGCGCTCGATGAGCACCGAATCCTCGTACATATCGTAGCGCGGACGATACTGTGGTTTGACGAGAATTGTGCTCTGTCCGGTCGCGTAGTCGAGGCGCGAAATCGCGCCGCCTTGCGACTCCGCGTAGATCGTGTTCGGGTCGGTCGGATCTTGCTGCGTGACGAAGCCGTCGCCGCCGCCAACCTGGAACCACATCGCGTTCGTGATCGGACCACTGCGCCGACGGCTGGGCCCACACCACGAGCCGTTGTCCTGCAAGCCCCCGCACACGCGATAGGGCGTTTGGAAATCGAAGCTCAAGTTGTACAGCTGACCGATCGCGAACGTATTGGCGAAGTCGTAGGTCCCTCCCTGATCGAACGAGATCGCCACGCCGCCGTCGTCGCCAACGATCATCCGGTCGGGATCCACCGGATCGATCCACATCGCGTGGTGATCGACGTGAATGCCGACCGTCGCGTTCATCGGGGTCTTGCCGCCGTCGTTCGACACGAGCACCGGCGTCGACGACCAGTAGACGCGATCCGGATTCTTCGGATGCACGCGGACTTGAGAATAGTAAAACGGCCGAGTGTCGCTCTCATTGGTGCGCGTCCACGTTGCGCCGCCGTCGGCCGAGCGATACAGGCCAGATGGCGACTTGGCTTTGGTCTTGGTCTTGTCGGGCTTCGCGTTCGGCAGTGTGTCCGCCTCGACCATCGTGTACATCACGCGCGGGTTCGAGAGCGAGATCGCGATGCTGATGCGACCCTTCATCGTCTCGGGGAATCCACCACCTTTGACTTCCGTCCACGTCTTTCCGGCGTCGGTCGATTTCCACAGCGCGGATCCCGGTCCGCCGGAGTTGAGGAAATACGGTCCACGCACGCGTTGCCAGCTCGACGCCCAGACGATGTTTGGATTGGACGGATCGAGTGCGACGTCGACCATTCCAGCTTTGTCGGATACGAATTTCACCAGCTGCCACGTCTGGCCGCCGTCTTCGGTCTTGTACAGGCCGCGCTCGGAATTCGCGCTCCACGGAGCGCCAAGGGCAGCCACGTAGACGATGTTCGGATTCGTCGGATGCACGACGATGCGTCCGATCGCTTGCGTCTTCTCGAGGCCCATCAACTTCCAGGTGATGCCGCCGTCGGTCGACTTGTAGACGCCACCGCCTGGCGAGATGGTGTTGCGCGAGTTCGGCTCGCCCGTGCCCGCCCAGACCTGCATCGTGTCACTCGGCGCGATCGCCAACATGCCCATCGAGATCACACGTTGGTTGTCGAACACCGGTCGCCACGTGACGCCGTTGTTGATCGACTTCCAGATTCCGCCGCCCGCCGCGGCGGCGAAGAACGTTTTCGACGGCGACGGGATGCCGGTGACGTCGGAGATGCGGCCCATCGTGTTCGCGGGGCCAACATTTCGCCAACGGAAGCCGGCGATGGTCGTCGAGTCGAGCTCGATGGGTTTGGACGGCGGCGCGGGATTTTGCGCGGCGACCGTCGACGTGAGAGCAAGCGCGGCGAGGAGCCGCACGACTGAGGCGAAAATCGAAAGGCGCATGAGCGGGGGTGGCCGAGCGGGAGGTGTCGGGTGAGCCGCTACACTAGTCCGCAATGCAGTCGGTCGCTAGACGCAAATGCCCAGTGACGAACCAGCGCCACCGCCGGGAGACAGTTGCGGCGACGCACGCCGATGTTCGCCGCTAAGGTCTCGGAGTCAGCCGACAGGTGCCGACGCTTTCACGCGACCAACGACCAGTGTGATGTTGTCGGACCCGCCGCGCTGAAGCGCCAACTCCAGCAATGCCCGGCACAGCTCCTCCGACGAGTGAATACCGAGAATGTGCTGCTCGATCTCGTGGGCTGACACGTGCTTCGTGAGCCCATCGCTGCACAGCAAGACGACCGGGCTGACGCCGCGCACATCGATCCTCGTCACGACCGGTACGGCCGAGGAGCCGCCGATCGCGCTCGACAGCACATGATGGAACGGCGACTCCGCCACGCGATCCTGCTGTAAGACGCCTTCATCGACGAGATCCTGCGCCATTGTCTGATCGCGCGTCACTTGGCGGAGCTTGCCGTCGCAACACAGATACGCCCGGCTGTCGCCGACCTGGACGACATACAACCACGGCCAGACGACGATGCCAAGGGTGAGTGTTGTGGCCATGCGAATGTCGCCGCGAACGGCTGACTCGACGGAGACGGTCTCGTGTGCTTTGAGCGCGGCGGCGCGTAGCGCATCGAAGAACACCTGATCGCCCGACGTTCCAGCCGTGTGATAGCACCGCAGCGTCGACGAGACGTATTCGGTGATCGCCTCCGCGGCCAATCGGCTCGCCTCACTCCCGGCGTCCAGACCACCGACGCCGTCAGCGACGAGCAGCATCGTCGCCAATCGCTGGCCGCGGAGCGGAAGACGGGCCGTGTTGGTGAGGCTGGTTTCGTGCACGACGACTTCGGGGTGCACTGTTCCCACCAGGAAATGATCCTGATTCTCGGTTCTGACATTCCCGGGATGTGTCAGTCCGAAGAGGTCGAGTTGGTTGTCGTTCGGTTTGGAGTCGTGCTCACCCGTCGAGGCGGGCGATTCGTCAGCACGGCCAGATTGCGGGGAGCGCGGGGACGAAAAAAGCTGGGGTAGCTTCATGGCACTCTCCCATGAATGGTGAGGCGTCGGTACTGATCGAAAGCATGGCCGGAAATCGATCAAAGCGCAAATGGCGTCCCGGAGTTGCGGCGATTGCCGTTCGTGAGCATCGTCAGCACGAACCATACGACAACAACGAGACTCTGACGTCATGCTCCGTTCGCTCATACGCCCCGCTTTGCTGCTCGCAACGTCCGTCGGCACATTGCAAGCTCAGAAGGTCAAACCCGGTGCGGTCGAGCTTGTCCGTCTGGAGAACGCATGGGCGACGGGACTCGTCAAACGAGACACTGCTCTATTCGAGAAGATGCTCGCCCCAAAATTTGTCTACACAGAGAATGACAAGCTGATGCAGCGGGCGGAGGTGCTCCACGATCTGGTCGCCGGCGGCGATACGGTGACGGCTGCACACAATGAAGACATGACAGTGCACGAATTCGGATCAGTGACAGCCGTCGTCACGGGCTGGCTGATCGTGCAAGGACACGGCAGCGGCGGCGCCTTCACGCATCGCTACCGTTTTACGGACACTTGGGTGAAGCGAAAATCGCGCTGGCAGATCGTGGCCGCGGAGGATTATCTCGCGCCGAAATAACCGCGCTGTGCCAACGATCTAACTCGCCGCCGAACCTGTGCGGACGAGCTTGACGACGCGCTCTGAAATTTTTAGCATGACCCGCTCGTTGCGCGACTGACAAAGAGCGATTGCCGGCGCCTCACGTTGTCTCACTTTTCAGAGGAGTCAGTTCGATGCCTAGTCTCGGGAAAATTGCTCTCACAATGGGTGCGATCGCGCTCGTTGGGTGTGAGCGCTCGAACCCCGTTCAGCCCGGCCTCCACAGCGGCGCAGCGTCTTTCTCGCAGGCGACTGCTCAAGGAAAGCCGGAGATCGATCCGACGTACGCGAATGGCAAGACAGTCTACATGATCGGCCCGCACATGATCGTGAACGCGCGTGAGACGATGCCGAACGCGTACGACCACGCTGAAGAGCTGTACATCGTGGTATACCCGCAGCCGACTATGCCTGCGCCCGGCGCGGGACCGATCACGTTGCCGTCGGGCTATCAGCCGCAGTGCGATCCGTGTTTCCATCCCGGCCTGCCGTTCCCGTTTGTCTACCACGATCACGTGATCACAGGCGCTCCGGGCATGGGCGTGAATGGAACCGCCGGCGAATACAAGGCGCCGTGGAAGATCATCGTGGTCATGTACAATCCAGCGTACGTGTCATTGCCCGGCTTCACGCCGGTCAAGAGCGAAGCCGAGCTCGACGCCGCTGAGCAGGCGGGCAACGTATTCCTGCCAATCAACACGTCGGGAACCGGAAATCCGTACGAGATCGACACGGGCAATTTGTTGATCTGTCCGACCGTCTCGCCACACGCGTAACCTTTACGCGGGGAGAAAAGACAACGGCGGCATGACTGTGTCATGCCGCCGTTCGTGCGTTGCCGATACTTCCGACGCTAGATGTCGAGGTTCTTCACGAACTGCGCGTTCGTCTCGATGAACAACCGGCGCGGCTCGACGTCGTCACCCATCAAGGTCTGGAAGATCTGATCGGCGAGCACGGCCTCTTCGATGTTGACCTTGAGCAGTGTGCGGCGCTCGGGGTCCATCGTCGTGTTCCACAGCTGATCAGGGTTCATTTCTCCGAGACCCTTATAGCGTTGGACGTTCACGCTGCCACGACCATCGCCGTTGCCAAGCCGCGTCGCAATCTCGGCGCGTTCGGTCTCGTCGTACGCGTAGTACTCTTCCTTGCCTTTGGCCACGCGATAGAGCGGCGGCTGGGCAATGTAGACGTAGCCCGCCTCGATGAGCTCGGGCATCTGCCGGAAGAAGAACGTGAGCAAGAGGGTTCGGATGTGCGCGCCGTCGACGTCGGCGTCGGTCATGATGATGATCTTGTGATAACGCGCCTTCTCGACCTCGAACTCCTCTTTGATGCCGCTGCCGATCGCCGTAATGATCGTGCGGATTTCTTCGTTCGAGAGCACCTTGTCGATGCGCGCCTTCTCGACGTTGATGATCTTGCCACGGAGTGGCAGGATCGCCTGGAAGTCGCGCCGGCGACCTTGCTTGGCGGAACCGCCTGCCGAGTCGCCCTCGACGAGATAGAGCTCGCAGAGTGCGGGATCGGTGAGCGTGCAGTCGGCGAGCTTGCCGGGCAAGTTGCCGACGTCGAGCGCCGACTTGCGACGCGTGAGGTCGCGAGCCTTTCGCGCCGCCTCACGCGCGCGGGCCGCTGACACCGCCTTCTCGAGAATGATGTTGGCGGTACGAGGATGCTCATCGAGGTACGCCGCGAGCCACTCGTTGACGAGCGTCTTGACCGCTGACTCGACTTCCGAGTTGCCGAGTTTGGTTTTGGTCTGACCTTCGAACTGCGGCTCACGGACCTTGACCGAAAGAACGGCGGTCAAGCCTTCGCGAACGTCGTCGCCCGAAAGCGTGAAGTCGGCCTTCTTGAGGAAATTTCCCTGCTGCGCGTGCGTGTTGATCACGCGCGTCAAGGCCGCCTTGAAGCCGGTGAGATGCGTGCCGCCTTCGTGCGTGTTGATGTTATTGACGAACGAGAAGACATTCTCGTTGTAGCCGTCATTGTACTGCATGGCGAGCTCGATGCCGACGTCGTCCTTCATCGCCTCGACGTACAGCACTTCGGGATGCAGGTTCTTGCGCGCCGCGTTCAAGTGCGCGACGAACTCCTTGAGTCCGCCCTTCGCGTGGAAGGTCTCGGACTTTTCGCGCCCCGCACGCTCATCGGTGAGCGTGATCAACACGCCCTTGTTGAGGAACGACAGCTCGCGGAGGCGCAGAGCCAGCGTGTCGTAGCGGTAATCGAGATCCGTGAAGATCGTGTGGTCCGGCTTGAACCACGTTTTCGTCCCCGTCTCCTTTTTGGGGACGTCACGCAGCGCCTTGAGCTTCGTCGTCGTGTCGCCACGGGCGAAGTCCATGTAGTACTCTTTGCCGTCGCGCTTCACCCACACTTTCAGTTTTTCCGACAGCGCGTTGACGACCGACACACCGACGCCGTGCAAGCCGCCCGAGACCTTGTACGTGTTCTTGTCGAACTTGCCGCCGGCATGCAGCACGGTCATCGCGAGCTCGAGGCCCGGCATCTTTTCCGTCGGATGGATGTCGACCGGAATGCCACGACCGTTGTCTTCGACGGTGACTGAATTGTCTTGATGGATCGTGACGCGAACGTTGTCCGCATAACCGACGAGTGCTTCATCGATCGAGTTGTCGACCACCTCGTACACGAGATGATGCAAGCCGCGCTCGGACGTCGACCCGATGTACATGCCCGGTCGCTTGCGAACAGCCTCCAGTCCTTTGAGGACCTGAATCTGCCCCGCGTCATATTTTTGTTCGTCGTCAACCACGTTCTTTGTCGCCATGGCTCACCCTGAAAACAGCCCGTAGAAAAGCCGAAAATTGAGTCGGATTCAATCTTGAAAATTTACTCGAAAACACGCCCGTATGCAACAGGCTGGATAAACGGCAAGTTTTTGGACGGCAAGGATTTACGACTTATACCATTCGACGCTATTCAGGCCTCGCCAGCAGCCACCGAATTCGACGAATCGGCGTCCGATTCGGCTTCGCGTTGAGCGACCGCAGCAGCTCGGGCTCGAGCATCGACAGCTCGTTCATCCACGCATTCGTCGTGACGTGGACAAACAATGTTCCGTTCGCCGTGATGGACTGTGGCGACGTCACCGATGCGATCTGCGGACCCACCAACGCCGGCCATTCAGGGATGACCGCGGCTTGATCCACACGCTCCGCCAAGCCGCGCTCACCAAGCCAGTCGGCGACGATTTTTCCGATGGCCTCCGGCCGCTTCTTTCGATCACTCACGCGAACACATGACGTACAATTTCGCCGCCGGCAACGCGAAACCGCTCCATGCTGGTGAGCTCGCTAGGTATGTCGCTCTCGCGCGGAACGGCCAGAATCGTTTGACCCAACCGGTTGGCGGTGAGCAGCGACAACACCCGCGAAGCGCGACGAGCGTCGAGTTCGGCGAACGGGTCGTCGAGTAGAAAGAGAGGCGCACGACCGGTTCGCTCGCGAAAAGTCGACGCTTCGAGCATTCGCAACACGATCGCGGCCGAACGCTGCTGACCGGCCGAGCCGAAATTGCGAAGCTCGCGTGGCGTCGCGTCGAAACCGGCGAGCGTGATGATCAGATCGTCGCGATGCGGTCCGACATGCGTGAGCCCGCGGCGAAGATCGTGCGGCCGCTTTTCCTGGAGCGCCGCGGCCAGCGACTTCGCGGGGTTATCGCTCATGTTCACAGAACTGGAATAGCGGAGCCGCACGCGACCGGGCTCACCGATGTCGCGGCACAACTCCTCGAACCGCGTCTCGACCGACGCCACCCACGCCCGCCGCTCGGCCCACAGCACTGCGCCATGCTCGGCGAGCGGCGGCTCCCAAATCGCGACGCTTGCCTCGGACGCGCGAGACGTGCGCGCCGCCTCGCGGAGCGCCGCATTTCGTCGCGCGAGTGCCCCGCGGTAGTGCTGCAACGCCGTGAGATACCCGCGGGCGGTGAGCGCCAGCATGATGTCGAGGTAGCGACGACGTGCGTTCGGCGAGCCCGCGACGAGCTCGACGTCGTTGGGCGAGAACATCACCGACGGAAGCGCGCCGAGTGCATCACTCAGGCGGTCAGGAACGACGCCGTCGATGCGCGTACGCTTTCGTTTCGTGGCGCGCTCGAACCCGACGCCAATCTCGTGGCGCACATCTGTCTCGACCGTCGCGCCGATGTGAAACGCCTCGGTGCCGAACCGAACGAGGTCCTGATCGCGCGCGCCGCGCGCCGACCGCAAGATCTGCAGATAGTAGATCGATTCGAGCACGTTGGTCTTGCCCTGGCCGTTCTCGCCGACGAGGACCAGTCCTTCCGCGGGCGGCGCGAGCTCGACGTGCGCGAGATTCCGAAAGTCGCGGACGTCGTGGCGGATCAGTCGCGCCGCGACCCCACTCACGCGCCGGTGAACCGCGCCGGACGCTTGTCCAGGAAGGCCTGCGTTCCTTCGCGCTTGTCGTCCGTCGCGGCGAGCAGCCCGAACGCCGTCGCCTCGAGCGTGAGTGCTTCGTCGAGCGTGAGATCGTAGCCGCGATTGACCACTTCGACGCAGTATGCGACGGCCAGTGGCCCGTTCGCGAGAATGCCGTGCAACATGGTCGTCGCGGTCGCGATGAGGTCAGCCGCCGGCACCACCCGATTCACCAGGCCTATGCGATAGGCTTCGTTCGCGTCGATGATCTCGCCGGTCAAGAGAAGTTGCAACGCACGCCCTTTGCCGATCAACCGCGGCAAGCGTTGCGTCCCGCCATAGCCTGGAATGAGGCCGAGTTTCACTTCGGGCTGGCCGAACTTCGCGGCGTCGGACGCGATGCGAATGTGACATGCCATCGCGAGCTCGCATCCGCCGCCGAGTGCAAAGCCGTTGACCGCGGCGACGACCGGCTTTGGAGATGTCTCATAGCGCCGGAACACGTCCTGCCCGCGCTGGGCCAGCATCTTAGCCGATATGGCGCCGTGGCTCTCGAGCTCCGAGATGTCGGCACCGGCGACGAACGCGCGGCCCGCGCCCGTGAGAATGACACCGGCGACCTCCGCGCTTTCACGGGCCGCGTCGATGGCGTCCCCGAGCTCGGCGATGACTCGATCATTGAGCGCGTTGAGCTTGTCCGGACGATTGACCGTGATCGTCGCGATGCGGTCGGCGGACGTGACGGACAGGGTCTCGTAAGGCATGGAAGAAATCTAAGGCCGCCACCCTAATGTGGGACACTTATTGCTTCGGAGCGACGGCATGCTTCGCCGCCTCGGGTCAAAGCGCTCCGGTTTCAGGTACGTCGATGAGAACGGCCGCCCAATTCGCGACCGCCGTCTACTCGATCGCATCGATGCGCTACGCGTACCGCCGGCGTGGCGCGACGTACACATCGCCGCAAGCCCGCGGTCAGCCATTCAGGCCTGGGGCTTCGACGCGCGTGGAAGGAAACAGTATCGGTACAATGAGCGCGCCGTCGAGCGACGGGAACTGCGCAAGTATCATCGCGTGCGACAGCTGGCCAAGGATCTGCCGCGAATTCGTCGAACGTTGCACGCCGATGCGCGCCCCGGTGCGCGTGCCGACATGATTGGTGCGGACACGGTTGCGGCGACCGTGCTGCGCTTGATCAGCGAAACGTTCTTTCGCGTCGGCGGCGAACGCTACGCGCGCGAGAACGGAACATTCGGCATCACGACGCTGCG
>JAICYT010000071.1 GCA_025934075.1 Gemmatimonadaceae bacterium | reverse complement strand
TGCGTCAGCAGTCCGCTCGCGAAGGCCGCGATGAGAAAACGAGACCGCATCGCGGGCATCGACGACTAAAAGCCGTACGGATCGTCGGCTGGGGCCGAGCGAACCGCGGCGGCTGCCGGACGCGTCACCGTTTGTGCCGCGACAACCGGACGAAGCTGCGACAGGAAAAACTTGCGAACATCAGCGGGTCGCTCGCGCACCGTCGCGTTTCTGGCGCGAATGATCTCGTCCTCCTCGCGAATCCCGACGGCTTCCTGAACCCAGCCGAGTGTGATCGTGGGGTCGAGTGTGCGAAGACTGCGCACCACCGCGGCCTCGAGATCGATGTCCACCGCCTGCGGATAGCGTTCGGCGCCATCACGTCCGCGCAAGATCGCTGGGCGCGGGAAGCGCACGAAGATCGGCTGCGTGAAGTGTGGGTGTCGCACCATGAGCTGCCCTTTCTCGAGCGTCGCCAGCTTGGTTTTCACGGCCGGACTCAGCACGGCGTACCCGGGAGTCGCGAGCTCGTCGGCGTCCATGCGGCCGTAGAGCGCCGTCCCCGAGTTCCCGACGACTCTCCGATGGACCTGTGACCGAAACTGCTGCGCGCTGAACAACACGAGACCGAGATAACGGCCGCGCTCAGCGAGATCGAGCAGCATTTTCCGAACGTAGGTTTCTGGTCCATCATTGGGTGCGTATTTGTTCAGCTCGTCCACGAATACGACGACGTGATTTACCCCGAGGTCGCGCTTCTCGAGGTGTTCGCGCAGGCGCGTCACGACGCGTGCAAAGATCAGGTCCTGCGCGTCCTCCTCGAGGGAGGCGACGTCGATGACGTACACCGTCCGGTCCTGAAAGCTCCCGAATGGCAGGTCGCTGACGGCGCCGTCGTCGGTCACCAAGCCTGCGCAGCGCGTCGAGATGTTCGACAGGCGATTTCGGACCTTTCGGATCGTCGCCACGTGATGCGTGCGCCACGACTCGCCGTTCTTTCCTTCCATCGCCGAGAGGACATCGCGGAACCATTGTTCCAAGTCCGCGAAGGAGCGGACGAGGTAGCGTTTGTTACCGAGCATCGGATCGCCAAAGTCTCGGTCGACGACGCGCTCGCGGATGAAATCGATCAGCGCATCGGCCTTGGCGTCGACGTCGTCCTTGTTCAGCAACACCTCGGCGTACTGGAGCACCTCGCGCAATCCCCATGTGAGCGAGGACACATTGTGCAGCAGCGCGTCGTTCGAGCGAAGCGTGTTGAGCGAGAAGCCGTCCGACTTGTACGGCGCGAAGTATTGCACGTTCTCGAACGGCTTGACTGGCACGCCGCACTTTTCATAGAGCGCGGCGTCTGCTTCGTCGACCGGTCCAGGTTGATCGAGGAAGCACAGATCCGGTCCCTTCACATTGAAGCAAACCGCGGCGACAGAACCCTTCTGCGACGGAAAATGTGTGAAGATCGACGACAGAATCCATTCGATCGCGCTGGTCTTCGTCGCAAGACCCGAAACGCCGGTGATGTTCAAGTGCGCCGCTTCCGGCCCGATGAGAAAATCAGCATCGAGATAGATCGGCGCGTCGGTTCCACCGGCGCGATAGACGCCAATCGGAATCCCGGTGTTCGCGCCTTCGCGCAAATAGCCGTCCATGCGCAACGCGACGGCGACGTCGTCGTTGTCGGCGAGGAACACGCGACCCATTGGCACCGGTTGCAGCGGCTCCTCCGGCAGTTGTCGCAGCACAGCGGCGGTATACAGCCGGATCTCCGCACGTTGCGTTGCGCCGAGTGATGCGCCGCCTGGCGTGCCATCGTGACCAAGCATGTCGTGGATCGGTGTCTGAAGATCCGTGTAGCTGAATCCTTCGACGACGATTCCATAAATCGTCGGGATTTGCCCGTTCACCGGCTGCGCGCCCTCGACGCGCACGATCGTCCCGATGCCGACTGGCGAATCGAGCGCCGTCCAGAAATGGAATTCATGCGGCGTGTTCGGCTTGCGCTCAGTGGCGACGACCCGCCCGAGCGGCGCCCCGCTCTCTTCCGATGGAAGCGGCGAGTCGATCATGCGGCAGCCTGGCAAGGTCGAGCGTTCACAGAACCCTCATTGTCATACATGTCTACATGACCGCACGAAGGAATTCTTCGCAGTCGCGAACACCGTACACCATTTTGTCCCAGCGGCCATCGGGCAGCGACACCGGCGCCACCTCCGCCAGTATCCAACGCGACACGACATCGGCGCGACGGCCAACATCGGCGTCGCTTCCCGCTGCGGGCGGCGCAACTTCGACTCGGATCAACCCCCACATTGGATCATGGCCGCGCGGATCACGAATACGCAAATACCAGCTCGCTACGCTCGCCCGCTTGGGCGACGTCACGAGAAACACACTCGATCGCTCGGCATGGCCCAGGCCGAGAACGGCCGTGAGCGCGTCGCCGCTCGCGTATAGTGTGCGATGACTCTTGATGACGCCGATCGCGCACGCGGCGCGTGCTACTTGATCGGCGCCACTCGTGCCGCCGTCGATGAGCAGCGGCCGCTCCTCGCGCGAGCACCACTCGAGCGCCAGTGATCGCTCGGCGATCTCGCGGTCCTTCTGGACGCGATGCACCGCCAACTCGCGCAGGGCGTGCGGGTGCTCTTTTGCGACATCCGGCGTATCAGTCTCGCTGGTGTCGTGCACGCTAATGCCCGTCTCGCTCAGGCTCTGCCAAATGGACGGCGACACATTCGCGCGCGGCGCGTACAAGCGGTGTTCGACCGCGTGGCGCCAGGTGAACAGGCGCTGGTTCCTGCGATCGCGAATCACCGCGCCAACCGTGCCGTAGACAATTGGAATTCCGCCCGGCAAGTAGCACGCGACATGGCTTTGCTGGGTGCCGTCGAGAAATGCGGCGAAGCCGGCCGCCGGCGGCTCGAACACCCGGCGCGGGCGTAATGCGCCGCCCTCGATCACCGTCGCGCTGATCAACCGAGACGGCTGCGTATTCGCCGCCGACAGCTCGAGCGGGGCTCCGCCGTCGTCGACCGGCTGCGAGTCGGGCAGCAGTCGTGCCAAGACGCGAGCGATCGAGGAGAACGACGCGTGTGGCGCGCTAGACAGGGTGATCGGGACCGCGGACATCGAGACCACTCTAACGCGCGCGCGTCGGGGCGACAAGCAACACGCTCTCCCGCCCTCATCAACCGATGTGCCCCGCGATGACGATCAGCGGCCACGCGATTCGTCGCGGCTGATCGGCATCGCCCCAGACGGCACCGAGCTCGCGCTCGATCGCAACGACCGGATCTTCAACGTGGGCGGCGCGATACTTTATCGTCGCAGACCACGTGCGGATGTAGCCCGCCACCTGCGCCGCGCTCCAGTCCTCCTCCAGCGACAACACGGGTGACGCGATCCGCTCGAACGGGAATGGAATCGAGCGGTACTCGTCGTACACGTGGCGCCGCTCCGGCGGCCAATATGGTCCGAGCGTATCGAACATCGCGCGGCGCAATACCGCGCCGACCTCCCCGTCCATGCGCGGCGCGCCGTACGCCCAAGCCGCGATCACGGCCCTCGGCGCTCCAACCCGACGCACTTCGGCGTTGAACCGCGCGTGATCGAACCAATGCAATGCTTGCGCGATCGTGACCAGGTCGACCGAACCCAACGCCAGCGGCGTCGACTCCGCTGGACAGACGAGCCACGTAATCTTCTCATGCCGCGGCGCGCGCGCGATCTGCTCGGCGCTGATGTCCGTCCCGATCACACGATCGAAGTACTCGGCAAGATTCACAGTTGCCTGACCGGTCCCGGCGCCGCAATCCCAGGCAATCCGGTGGCGCGGTGCAACGGCGGTCAGAAATTCAAACAGCGCTCGCGGATACCGCGGCCGGAACGCCGAATACGCCGCTGAAACCGAGGAGAAATGATCGCCGGGTGCATGCGCCGGACTCACCGCACGACCGCGACAGCGACTCCGTCGTGCGTCGGCACGATGATACCGAGCACGCGCGGATCGGTCGCCATGCGACGATTGAACTCGCGAACGCCGCGCGTGCGCTCGTCCGACTCGTCGCCGTCGTAGACGCGGCCGCCCCACAGCGCATTGTCACCGATGATGAGGCCGCCCGGCCGCACCAATCTCAGCGCCCAGTCGAAATACGTCGGCAGCGGCTCCTTATCGGCGTCGAGAAAGATCGCGTCGAATCGCTCACCGTCGAGCGACGGGAGGGCGTCGAGCGCGCGTCCGACGCGCACTTCAACCCGATCGGCCATGCCCGCGCGATCGATGTACTTCCGCGCGAACGCCGCGTGCGTCTCTTCGATCTCGATCGAGAGGAGGCGTCCACCAGGTGGGAGGGAGCGCGCCATGCAGATGGCCGAATAGCCGCCAAGCGTGCCCACTTCGAGGACGCGGCGCGCGCTGATCGCGGTCAGCAGCACCTGTAGTAGACGACCTTCGTCCGCCGAGATGGCGATCGGAGGAAGACCGGTGCGGTCCGCTTCCTCACGCAGCGAGGCGAGCAGCTCGTCCTCGGCGCCAAATAATCCCGCGATGTAATCGCCAGCTCGATCCGCCATCGTTTACTCGACGCCGATGTCCCATGCCTGTTGAAGATCCTTTCGCGAGTATGCGCGGAAGGCAGTCAGTGTCTGTGTGCGCTGAATCCCGGGCACGGTCGGGAAGACTTCCGTCACCACGTGCGCAATCTGATCGTACTGCTGAACACGAACGATTGCGACCAGATCCCAGTCGCCAGAAACCGAATAGACCTCGCTGACTCCGTCGACGCCGGCGAGCATGTTGGCCGCCGTTGGAATCAGTGTCGGGTCGACGCGAATGAGTACGATGGTGGTGATCACGACACGGTTGGACAGGGTGGAACGTTGAGAAGCCAAAGTCCGGAGATGCGGCTCTTTTCGTCGACGTCGACCAGCAGGTTTCTGGCGAGGCGAACGGTTCGCGCGCTGCGCGGCTTGCCGAGCCGGAAGTGAAAGGTACGTTGCTCGTGGTCCGCTTCGGCGACAAGCCGCGTGTCCATCTCGAGGGACGCAATATCGTTCTTCGATGGCCGCGATGGCACGACGACGTGCGCATCTTCGACCTGTCCCGGAGGATTGAGGACCGGAAGCTTCCGGACGTCGGGCCACACCGCGACCTCGACACCGTTGAGTCGACCAGCCGCGACGTCGAGGATCAGCCAAGATCCGTCCGTCCCCTCCAGGCCAACGGAGCCGGACATGCCATCACCGACCGCGCGCGGAGAGAGCTGAGCCGACAAGATGTCGGTGTCGGCGTCCCACCTGTACTCGACTTCGGGCGGTGCATGGCCCTCTGGCTGAACTTCGACCGCGATCTTCACGAGATTCTCCTTGAATCGACTGACGAATCTTGTTTGTCGCGCGGCGTCGCGCGTCCTCGAATCCGTGCGAGGTGTGGCGTTGTGTTGCAGCGAACGGTGGAACGTGGAACGATGGAACGTGGAACGGTAGAACGTGGAACGGTAGAACGTGGAATGGCGGAATCCGCGCTCTACGGCCCCCAAGATATACGCGCCTGAATGATCCTCCGCACCCCCTCCATCACGTGCTCCGTCGGCGCGGCATACGACACACGAATCCATTCTGGCGATCGGAATGCGACACCAGGAACGACAGCCACGTCATGCTGTTCGAGAAGACGTCGCGCAAAGGTTGTTCCGGGCTCTGCGTCATCGTGCGTTGCGTCACCAACTCTGATGTAGAGGTAGAACGCACCCTGCGGCTCGATCACCTCGATCGACGCCGCTCGCAACAACTCGAGTGCCGAGTCGCGTCGTCGCTTGAACTCGCCCACCATGCTCGCGGTGGCTTCGGCCGCGGCCGTCGGGTTCGAGAGCGCCGCGAGTGCGGCGTGCTGCGAGAGCGTCGCCGCGTTGGACGTGGTGTGCGACTGCAACGCGGCCATCGAGCGCGTCAACGTGCGCGGCGCGATCGACCAACCGATCCGCCAGCCTGTCATCGCGAACGATTTCGCCACGCCATCCACCACGACGAGCCGGTCCGTCGAACTCGCGATCGACAACAGTGATGGTGCTTCGCCATCGTATGAAATCGCACGATAGATCTCGTCACTCAAAATCCACCAGTCTCGCTCCGCGGCGAACGCGACAATGTCTCGGAGCTCGTCGCGCGAGTACACCGCGCCCGTCGGATTGCACGGCGAGTTGAGGATCAGTCCTCGGGTCCGCGACGTCGATGCACGAGCCAAATCACTCGGTGTCAGCTTCAGTTGGCACTCCGGCGCACCGCGCACCGCGATTGGCGTCGCACGCGACAGCGCGAGCATCTCGTAGTAGCTCGTCCAGCCCGGTGTCGGCACCATCACTTCGTCGCCGCTCCCAAAAAGTGAGAAGCACGCGTTGAACAACGCCTGCTTCGTCCCCGCGGTGACGATGATTTGGTCGGACGTGACGCGCTCGCCGGCGTGCAGTGCGCTCGCTCGTTCTGCGATGATCTCGCGCAAAGGCAAGATCCCTTCGACCTGCGTGTATCTCGTCGCGCCACCGTCGAGCGCGCGATGCGCCTCGGCCGTCACGAATGCGGGGGTCGGGAAATCGGGCTCTCCCGCGCCGAGGTCGATTACGGGGCGACCGGCGGCGCGCAGGGCCTTGGCCCGCGCGGACGCGGCGATCGTCGCCGACTCGCGAAGCTCGGTAATGTTTGTGGAAGGCGCGTAACCCGTCATGTGATCGATTGGAGACCGGAACCGTCGCGGGCTATACTTCACGTCGGCAGTGGCAATCTTACGAGCGGTCACAAGGCTACGCCACAACGTTGGTCGCGGGGGTCAAGTGGAACAGGATGCACGCGAAGTAGCAGCGGTATCGCGGGGCCAGAACGTCGTCTACGTCATGCCGCACAACTGGGGTTCGATCGGGCAGTTTCTAGGACCGATGCTCGATCGAGTCGACGACCAGAATCGCGACGTCCAACTCCTGTTGGTCAGCTCCGACGTCGAGCTCGCGGCAGCCATGGCCGCGTCGGCGGTCAAGCTGACCGAGCAACGCGACGTCGGGATCATCGCCGCGACGTCGGCGCGTCGCGCCGCACGGCTGATTCGCTTGCGGCCCGCGCAGGTTGTCGCCGCCACGCCAGATGCACTCGCGGAGCTTCTCAAGGCCGCCGCACTTAAACTCGAGACGGTCAAGATGGTCGCGATCGCTTGGCTCGATGAGCTCATCGCGCAAGCCGCGACGTCATCGCTCGAGAATCTGATGACGGAAATTCCTAAAGAGGCGGCTCGCACCGTTGTCACCGCCGAAATCTCGCCGGCTGTCGAAGAGCTGCTCGAGCGCTACGCGCGCCGCGCACGGCGCGTCGTCGCCGCCGCCAGCACGACAGATCAGCCAATGCCGATCGAGTTCGTGACGACGTCGGCCGAGTCGAGACTCGGCGCGCTGCGCCGGACGCTCGACGCGGTCGATCCGGCGTCGGCAGTCGTCTTCGTTCGTGACCGCGACAGCGATGGTCGCGTCCGAGACCTCTTGCGGTCGCTCGGCTATGCGAGCGCCGATGCGCCGATTCGCGCAGGTCTGACCGCGGCGCCGGGCACCGAGCTTGTCGTGCTGTACGACGTACCGGCGTCGCGCGAAGAGCTTCGTGAAGCGGCCGGCGCGGCAAAGCGCGTGATTTCGCTCATTCAGCCGCGACAGCTGTCGAGTCTGCGTTCGCTCGCGGCGGGTGGAGCGGTCAAGCCCATCACGCTCGCTGATTCGGGCGCCCGTGCGCGCGATCGCGATGCGCACATTCGCGCCGAATTGCGCAAGCTTCTCGAGGACGGGCATTTTGGACGTGAGCTCATCGCGCTCGAGCCGCTGCTCGAGGATTTCGACGGCATCGAGATCGCCGCCGCGGCGTTGCAGTTCGCTGAGCGCGAGCAGGCGAAAGCATCGGTCGCGGCGAACGCGGTGGCATCCAATGCCACTGCGGTTCCGCGTGAGCGAAGCGCCGGCCCGATGGTGCGGTTGTTCGTGAACGTCGGCGCGCGCGACGGTGCGCGCCCGGGAGACCTCGTGGGCGCGATCACGAATCAGGGCGGCGTCACGAGCGAGGACATCGGCAAAGTCGAGGTTCGTGAATCGCATTCGATCGTCGAGGTGTCGCCGGCGGAGGCAGATGGCGTGATCGAGCGCGTGACCGGCGCACTGATTCGCGGACGACGGGCCGTGGTTCGCCGCGACGAGCAGCGTCCATCGCGAGACGACGACCGTGGCCCGCGCGGCGATCGCGGCGCGAGAAGCGGCGATCGCGGGGCGCGCGGCGGAGATCGTGGCGAACGCGGCGCCCCGGCGGGCCCGCGCCGGTATCCACCAAAGGCTGGCGGCGCTGGCCGCGGAAGTCGTGAGCGAACGCCGCCGCGTCGCGAGGGGCGCGAGTGATTTCAGACGGCTATTTCTCTGGCGGCCCCGCAGGGTGGATCGAGGTGATCTGCGGCGTGATGTTCAGCGGAAAGAGCGAAGAGCTGATCCGGCGTGTGCGGCGTGCAATCATCGCCAAGCGAAAAGTGCAAGTCTTCAAGTCGCACCTGGACGAGCGCTACGCCGGCATCTACCGAATCTCGAGCCACGACGGCCGCTCGGTCGACGCCGTTCCGATCGATACACCCGATCAGATTGCGCAGCTGGTTCATCCCGAGACGCAAGTCGTCGCGATCGACGAAGCGCAATTCCTCGATCCATCGATCGTCGAGCTAGCGACGTCGCTCGCGAATCGCGGGACTCGAGTGATTCTCGCTGGGACCGACAGCGATTTCCGAGGCGAGCCGTTCGGTCCGATGCCACAGTTGCTCGCGGTCGCAGAGGTGGTCGACAAGCTCCACGCCATCTGCGTCATCTGCGGCAATCCCGCGAGCCGGAATCAGCGTTTGATCGGTGGCAAACCCGCTCGCTACGATTCCCCGACGATCATGGTCGGCAGCACCGAGTCCTACGAAGCGCGCTGCCGTGCGTGTCATTCGGTTCCGCGCCGAGACGAGGATCAGGTGAGGCTGCTGTAGGGGCTCGCTTGCGTTCGCCCGACCTCAGGCCCCTTGTGCCCGAGCATATGCCAACGTCAAGAACTCCTCACGCGTCCGCTGATCGGTCCGGAACAGGCCCCGTACCGCGCTGGTGATCGTCTTCGAGTTTTGCTTCTCGACGCCACGCATCATCATGCAGAGATGATACGCCTCGATCACGATGCCGACGCCCATCGGAGCAAGCACCTCGTCGAGCGCGCCCGCAATCTGCTCGGTGAGCCGCTCCTGCACCTGCAACCGACGCGCGAAGACTTCGACGATACGCGGCAGCTTGCTGAGGCCGACGATCTTGCCGTCCGGGATGTACGCGATGTGTGCCCTTCCGTAAAACGGCAGCATGTGATGCTCGCACAGGCTGTACAGCTCGATGTCCCGAACCATGACCATGTTGCTCGCGCCCTCGGCGTCGAAGAGCGCGCCGCCAACCACGCGCTGCACGTCCATCTCGTAGCCACGGGTCAGCCACGCAAGCGACGCCGCAACGCGCTGGGGAGTGCGCTTGAGCCCTTCCCGGTTCGGATCCTCGCCGAGGAGCTCGAGTTGCCTCCGGACGAGGTCTCTGAATTCGTCTTCCGCCCCGTCGTTTTCGCCGCGCCCGTCCAGTGGCGTGATCACGCCGTCTCCCAACGAAATCTCGTCGCGCATCAGTCCTCACCGATCCAAAGTTCTTACCAGCTGTCTTGATCCTGTCGTTGACGCGTCACCCCGGCCCCGATACCTTGGGCACGCCAGGCCGACTCTCCCCGTCTCCTGTTCCCAGCGTCTCAACAGAGGAATCCCTCATGATACTCATAGGACTCACGGGGAATATTGGCAGCGGCAAATCGACCGTCGCCCAACTGCTGTCCGAGCGCGGCGCCACGATCATCGACGCCGACGTTCTCGCCCGCCGAGCGGTCGAGCTCGGCACCCCCGGCCACGAGAAGATCGTTGCGCGTTGGGGCAGCGCGATCCTGGCTCCCGACGGTCACGTCGACCGCGCGGCCCTCCGCCGAATCGTTTTTGCCGATCACGAGCAACTGGAAGAACTTAACGCGATCGTCCACCCCGAGGTCGAACGACTTCGTTTGCGCCTTGTCGAACAAGCGCGCAAGCGGGGGGACAAAATCGTCGTTTGCGACATTCCGCTGTTGTTCGAACGGCACATGACGGATCGTTTCGACCGCATCATCCTCGTCGACGCGCACCGCGCGATCCGTCTCGAACGTTTAGTCAAGGATCGCGGGCTTCAGGAAACCGAAGCCATGGACATGATCGCCGCACAGATGCCGGCCGAGCTCAAACGCGCGCGCGCGGACTTCATCATCGAGAATGATGGGACGCTGACGCAGCTCGAGCGACGGGTGCAGGACGTCTGGAACGCGCTGATGCACGACTCGTCGTCGCCGCGGCGGCCGGCCGTTCTTCCTTGACACTGATTTTGGTCTCGGATAGACTCCGCGCGCATCGTCATTCGACGGTGTTCGTGTCACCGAACCTGGAGCGCTAAGTGTCCGAGATCCCAAAGGACCTGCTGTATACAGAAGATCACGAGTACGTGAAGCCGACCGACGACGCCAGCGTCGTCGCGATTGGCATCACCGACTACGCGCAAGGCGAGCTCGGCGACATCGTCTACATCGAGTTGCCGAAGGTCGGCGCCTCGTTCGCGAAGCACGATGTGTTCGGAACGGTCGAAGCGGTGAAAGCGGTCTCCGAGTTGTACTCGCCGCTGACGGGCGAGGTGGTCGCCGTGAACGAGAAGCTCGACAAGGAGCCGGCGCTCGTGAATACCGCGCCGTTTGGCGACGGCTGGATGATCAAACTCCGCCTCAAGGACGGCAAAGAGAAAGACGCGCTACTCAACGCAGACGCGTACTCCGCCCAGTTGGGCCAGTAGTTCTCAACAGCATCCGCGACGAAGATTCCACGTTGCTATCGCGAACAGCTAGCCATGGAATCCACGGAACAGCACGAAATGGATTGCTGAACTGCTCTTGAAAATGCGCGGCGGAGAGATCTCTCCGCCGCGCATTTCATACGAGCCTTTTGTCGTTCTTCCTCTGATTGTCGCTGTTGTTCCGTGCCGTCTCCGTGGAGACCGTGGATTCCGTGCCAACTCTCAAAGGGGCGGACCCGACGCGGAACCTGACGCAGGCGCGACTACTCAGTCCCCGACACCACCGCCTCCGCATACGCATCGGTCGGCGGACAGGAACAAACCAAGTTTCGATCTCCGTACGCGCTCTCGACGCGACCAACCGCCGGCCAGAACTTGTGCAGCCGGGTCCACGGCGCCGGGAACGCCGCGCGCTCGCGACCGTACGCATGCTCCCATTTGTCGCTCACCACTCGACCTAACGGATGCGGCGCATGCTTCAGCGGATTGTCGTTGCGGTCAGCGATCCCTAACTCGATCTCTCTGATCTCTTCGCGAATCGCGATCAGCGCATCGCAAAAGCGATCGAGCTCGGCCTTCGACTCACTCTCCGTCGGCTCGATCATCAACGTGCCAGCCACCGGGAACGAGACCGTCGGCGCATGGAATCCGTAGTCCATCAGGCGCTTGGCGATGTCCTCGACCTCGACGCCCGCCGAGCCTTTGAGCGATCGGGGGTCGACGATGCACTCGTGCGCGATCGTGCCGTTCTTGCCCTTGTACAACACCGGATAGTGCGGCTCGAGACGCTTGGCGATGTAGTTGGCATTGAGGATCGCGACCTTCGTCGCCTCGGTCAGACCAATGCCGCCCATCATGTCGATGTACATCATCGAGATCGGCAGAATGCTCGAGCTTCCCCATGGCGCGGCGGAGACGACACCCGCTGGGTGCGTGCCGCCGACGTGAATGATCGGATTGCCCGGCAGGAAATCGACCAAGTGCTTCGCGACGCCGATCGGACCCATGCCCGGTCCGCCGCCGCCGTGCGGAATGCAGAACGTCTTGTGCAAGTTCAGATGGCAGACGTCGGCACCGATGTCGCCGGGCCGCGACAATCCGACCATCGCGTTCATGTTCGCGCCGTCGAGATAGACCTGTCCGCCGTACTGGTGCACGATGCGGCAGATGTCGGTGATCGCTTCCTCGAACACACCGTGCGTCGACGGATAGGTCACCATGAGCGCGGCGAGATTGTCCGCGTTCGCTTTGGCTTTCTCCTCCAAATCGGCGACGTCGATGTTGCCATTGTCGTCCGTCTTGATGACGACGACCTTCATGCCCGCCATCACCGCACTCGCCGGATTGGTCCCGTGCGCCGACTGCGGAATGAGACACACGGTGCGGTGCGAACTGCCGCGCGACTCGTGATACTGCCGAATGACGAGCAGTCCGGCGTACTCGCCTTGCGAGCCAGCGTTCGGCTGTAATGACACGGCGGCGAACCCGGTGATCTCCTTCAACGCAGTCTCGAGACGCGAGAACATCTCTCCGTAGCCTTTCGCCTGCTCGACGGGTGCATACGGATGAATCTTCCCGAACTCCGGCCACGTCACCGGATACATCTCGGCCGTTGCATTCAACTTCATGGTGCAGGAGCCGAGCGGGATCATCGACGTCGTGAGCGAGAGATCCTTCGACTCGAGACGCTTGAGGTAACGCAGCATCTCGGTCTCGGAGTGATAGCTGTTGAAGACCGAGTGCGTCAGAAACGGCGTCGTACGCGCGAATCGTTCGTCGTAGCGCGCATCGACCGACGTGGACAGCGCGTCGAACTTGGGTGCGGTCCCCTTGCCCGCCGCGAACACGGCAAGCAGATCGTCGATGTCCGCGGGCGTCACTGTCTCGTCGAGCGCGACGATGACGCGCCCGCCAAGCGCACGCAGGTTGATACCCTTGCCCCGCGCGGCACCAATGATTTCGTCAATCGACGCCTCACCCACCTCGACGCTGATCGTGTCGAAGTAGTCGTCGGCCGTGAGCGAAAGCCCAAGCCTCTCGAGACCCGCGGCGAGCGTCGCCGCCATTTGATGAATGCGACGCGCAATCGCCGTGAGCCGCTCCGGTCCGTGCCACACGGCGTACATGCCGGCGATGACAGCGAGGAGCACCTGCGCCGTGCACACGTTGCTCGTTGCCTTCTCGCGACGGATGTGCTGCTCACGGGTCTGCAGCGCCATGCGAAGCGCCGGTTTGCCGTCGGCGTCGCGCGAAACGCCGATGATGCGGCCCGGTAGCTGGCGCTTGAACTCGTCCTTCGTTGCGAAGAAGGCGGCGTGCGGTCCGCCATAGCCAAGCGGAACGCCGAAGCGCTGCGAGTTGCCGACGCAGACGTCGGCGCCCCATTCGCCGGGAGGCGCGAGCAGCACGAGGCTCATCAGATCGCTCGCGACCGTGACGAGCGCATCGATCGCGTGCACGCGCTCGCAGAACTGCCTGTAGTCGTGCACCGCGCCGTCGGTCGCGGGATACTGGATCAGAGCGCCGAATACCTCGTTGCCAATGGGCGCCTTTCGCCAATCCCCGACCACGACCGTGACGCCGCGCGCGTGAGCGCGTGTCTTCACGACTTCGATCGTCTGCGGATGGCATTCGTCGGAAACGAAATAGACTTCCTTGTCCGGCTTGCCGCGCGCGGCGTACGACATCGCCATCGCTTCGGCGGCTGCCGTTCCTTCGTCGAGCAGCGAGGCGTTCGCGATCTCGAGCCCAGTCAGATCCATCACGACCGTCTGGAACGTCAGAAGCGCTTCGAGACGGCCCTGAGCGATCTCGGCCTGGTACGGCGTGTAGGCCGTGTACCAACCGGGATTCTCGAGCACGTTGCGCTGAATGACCGGCGGCGTCACGCAGTCGTGGTAGCCGAGCCCAAGATAGGATCGGAAGATCTGATTGCGTTGTGCGATGCTGCGAAGGTTCGAGAGCGCTTCGTACTCGCTCATCGGCGCGTGGATCGCGAGCGGTTTCGCCATCCGAATCCCGCGCGGGACCGTCGCGTCGATCAGCGCGTCGAGCGAGTCGTATCCCAGGAGCTCGAGCATTGCGGCCACGTCGTCCGCCGTTGGACCGATGTGCCGCGGAATGAAGCTCGCCGCGTCGGCGGCGGACATTTCTTGACTTTGGTTACTCATGGAGTCCTCTGAAGGGCCGCCTCAATTTATGTTAGGGTCGAGCCATGTGCTGTGGTTGATTGCCCTACTTACCATCCGCCAATGCCCTCCGCCCGACAGACCTGGCGCTTGATCATCACCCCGCCGGCCAGCGGCGCGGAGAACATGGCGCTCGACGAGGCGCTGATGGACCGTGCGCGCCAAACGGGCGAGTGGGTACTACGCATTTACTCGTGGAGCGCACCGACAATCTCGCTCGGACGGAACCAGTCCGCCCGCGGCCGCTACGATTTGGACCGGATTCAGACGCTCGGGTTGGCTGTTGTTCGGCGACCGACGGGTGGGAGGGCGATTCTGCACGACAGAGAGATTACGTACAGTGTGACTGCTCCCGTTGGCGACGCCGGGGAGCTGCATGAATCCTATCACCGAATCAATCGGCTGCTGTTGCACGGACTCCGTAGTCTAGGGGTCGCCGCAACTGTCGCGAGTCCGACGACGCGGAGCGCTGCGCCCAGCATGGCGCCTTGCTTCAACGAGCCGTCCGCCGGCGAGTTGACCGTCGACGGTCGCAAGCTCGCCGGCAGCGCCCAGTGGCGGTCGGCCGACGCGTTGCTCCAGCATGGCTCCATCCTGGTGGGCGACGACCAAAGCCTGCTCGCGACCTTGGCGCGCGAGGGACCGTCCCAAATCCCCAGTCCGGCCACGCTGAGCGACGCACTCGGAGCGGCGCCGGAATTTTCGAATGTTGCGGCGGCCCTTGCCGACGCGGTGCGCGATCTCGAAGATGCAAATGCTCGAGAGCTCGTGTTGGAGGACGAGTTGCGTGCCCGAGCCTTGGCGCTCGTCGTCCGATACGTAGATGATGCATGGACCTGGCGACGGTGATGATCGCCGGGCCTGAACACCACCCGCCCACCGCCCTTCCACATGCGCTCGACATTCGTCGCCATTGCGGCCGCCATTCTCGCCACGGCCTGTAGCTCCAAGGATGGCCCGCCGTCCGGCGGCACGGGAGCCAACGGCGGAACGATGATCTACGATGCACCCGCCGACGCCGTCGACGTCTTCCCGCCGTACGTGGGCGATCTCGTGGGACGGTTCGTACAAGACCTCGTCTATGAGCGGCTCGCCGAGATCGGGCCAGAATTACAGACGGTGGGCGACAAAGGATTCGCGCCATTGCTGGCCAAGAGCTGGACCTGGGCTCCGGACTCCCTGTCGATCGCTTTCTCGCTCGATCCACGGGCGCGTTTTCATGATGGAAAGCCGGTCACCGCGAATGACGTTCGGTTCAGCTTCAAGATTTTCACTGACCCCAAGGTCGGGTCGCCGGTTGCTCCACTGCTCACCAATCTCGATTCGGTCTCGGTGCGCGACTCGTTGACGCCCGTCGTCTGGTTCAAGAAGCGAACGCCGGAGCAGTTCTATGATGTCGCGTACCAGCTCGTGATCGTGCCGGAGCATGTGTACGGCTCCATTCCCGCCGACCAGCTTCATACTTCGGAGATCACGCGGAGGCCGGTGGGCACGGGCCGCTTCCGATTTGCGAAGTGGGATGCCGGCGTACGAATCGAGCTGATTGCCGACACCGCCAACTATCACGGCCGCCCGAAGCTCGATCGAATCATCATTACGCCGACGGCGCCGGCGGCCGCGGCCACGCAGGTGCTCAGCGGAGCAGCGGACTTCATGGACGTCTTCCCGCTCGATCAAGTTCCCAAGCTCGACAGCAGCAGCGTCGCGCGGCCAATGCCCCAGCCGCAGTTCGCCTACGCGTTCATGGGCATGAATCCGTACGACCCGAAAGCGAAGAACACAGCCCATCCCATTTTTTCGGATCGTCGCGTTCGCCGCGCCTTGTCGATGTCCGTCGATCGCGTGGGGATGCTGCACAACGTCTTCGGGGAAAAGGGGCGGTTGGCGCACGGTCCCTTTCCCATGGTCCTCTCGGTTGCCGACAGCACACTTCGAGTTCCACCGTTCGATACCGTCGCAGCCAAAGCGCTACTCGATTCGGCGGGGTGGCGCGTCGGCGCCGGCGGCGTGCGCATGAAGAACGGCCGACCACTGCGCTTCGGGCTGTTGGTGCCGACATCGAGCTCGCAGCGGCTCCGATACGGTGTGTTGCTGCAAGACCAGTTTCGGAAAATCGGAGCACAGGTCGATCTCGATCAACTGGACGGGGGCGCGATGCAATCGCGGGTCACTGGCTACGACTTCGATGCCGTCGTGACAGCGTATCATCCGGATCCCAGCCCGAGCGGCTCGAAGCAGAATTGGTCCACAGCGGGCATTGGCCCCGCGGGACAGAATTTCCTGCGCTACTCGAATCGCGATGTCGACGCACTGCTCGACAGCATGTCGTCAGCGTTCGATCCGGCCAGAATGAAATCCTACGCGTCCCGCGCCTATCAGAAAATCATCGACGATGCTCCGGCCGTCTGGCTCTACGACTTCGTCGTCGTCTCGGCGGTGAACCGTCGCCTCGAGCCCGCGCCGATGCGCGCCGACGAATGGTGGGCCAATCTCGCCGACTGGTCGATCCCGCCCGACAAGCGCATCGATCGCGACCGGATCGGGCTGACGCCCGCGAAACCGTAACTCGTGCGGCGACTCTTCGTCGCCCGTCTCATTCAGTCGCTGATCGTCGTCCTGATCGTGACGACGATCAGCTTCTTCGTCATCCGATCCGCACCGGGCGATCCATTCTCGTACGACTCGGCCAATATCACGCCCGCAATTAGAGAACACTGGCGCGCGCAGTTCGGGTACGATCGGCCGCTGCCGGAACAATTCGCTCGCTATGTGATCAGCGCCGCGCACGGGCAGTTCGGCTACTCGTTTCAGATGCACGAGCCGGTGTCCACCGCGCTGGCCCAAGCAATCCCGCGCACGCTCCTCCTCACCGGCGTCGCGCTCGGGCTGAGTTTTTTCCTTGGACTCATGATCGGCGTCGCTCAAGCCGCTCGACGCGGAGGATGGTTCGACCGCATTAGCTCGAGCATTCTCATCTTCTTCTATTCGCTCCCGGATTTCTGGGGCGCGCTCATGGTGCTTCTCGTCTTCGCGTACTGGTGGCCGATTCTCCCCGCCGGAAACATCGTCGACCCGGTGCTGCACGATTACATGAGCGGGTGGCCAGCATTCGTCGACCGCCTCCGTCACCTCGTGCTGCCGGCGGCATCGCTCACGCTGCTCACCATGGCGGGCATCTCGCGCTACCAGCGCACCGCGATGCTCGAAATTCTGCCGTCGGACTTCATCCGCACGGCGCGCGCAAAGGGGTTGCCCGAGCGGCAAATCATCTGGCGTCACGCGCTGCGCACGGCGCTCACGCCAATGGTGACGATGCTCGGCCTTCTGCTGCCCGTTTTGCTCGGGGGAGCACTGTTCGTCGAGAAGGTGTTCTCGTGGCCAGGGATGGGCATGCTCGCAGCGAACGCGATCGGCGCGCGCGACTACGACCTCGTGACGGCGACCGTCGTTGTTGGCTCTGTCATGGTCATCGTCGGCAATGTGCTGGCCGACCTGCTCCACGTCGCGATCGATCCGAGGATTCGTGAGTAGCGAGCCGAGATTCGCGCCTGTCGTCAGGCGGCTTCTGCGCCATCCATCGGCGCGCTGGGGACTCGCCGTCATCGCGTTGCTCGTGGTCGCCGCGATCGTGGGACCGTTCTTCAGCTCGTACAGCTGCGTCGAACAGCTCGACATCGTCAACCTCAAGAATGCGCCGCCGTCCTGGTCGCATCCGTTCGGCACTGACCAGTACAGTCGCGACGTGCTCACGCGTGTCTTGTGCGGCGCGCGGATCTCGCTCGCCGTCGCGACACTCGCCGTGCTGCTCTCCATGACGCTTGGCACCGCGTACGGTCTGGTCGCCGGCTACGTCGGCGGCCGCACTGATAATGCGATGATGCGGATCCTCGATGGCTGCCTGTCGATTCCACGCGTGCTGCTTCTCATCGCCGTGCTCACGCTCTGGCACCCGGTACCGATCACGGGATTGATCGTGCTGCTCGGTGCGACGGGTTGGTTCGGCGTCTCGCGACTTGTCCGCGCGGAAACAATGTCGGCCAAGCAGCTCGACTACGTCGCGGCCGCGCGCGCGATCGGCGCCAGCGATATCCGAATCCTCTGGCGTCATCTGCTCCCGAACGTCGCGTCACCCGTCGTCGTGTCCGCAACGCTCGCGGTCGGCAACGTCATCGCGCTGGAAGCTGGCCTGTCGTATCTCGGCGTCGGCGCCATGGCGCCGACCGCCAGTTGGGGATCGATCTTCTTCGAGGGCGTCGAGTTCTTCGCCGGCAATTGGTGGGTCGTCCTTTTTCCCGGGATCGCGATCGTCGCCACCGTGCTCGCCTTCAACGTCCTCGGCGACGCCTTGCGCGACGTGCTCGACCCGCGGCAGCTTCACGGCTAACGGTGGTACGGTGGTACGGTGGTACGGTGGTACGGTGGTACGGTGGAACGGTGGTACGGTGGTACGGTGGTACGGTGGTACGGTGGTACGGTGGTACGGTGGTACGGTGGTACGGTGGTACGGTGGTACGGTGGTAC
>JAICYT010000118.1 GCA_025934075.1 Gemmatimonadaceae bacterium | reverse complement strand
TTGCCACAGATCGAAGCGGTCGTAGACGATGGCCGCCTTTTCGCCCGCCGTGAATCCGGCAATTCCGTACGCGCGACGTTCCGGCACGGGATGATCATCTTCGGCGTTCACGAACGTGCTCTTGATCTTGCTCGTGAGATTCGACCGCGTGCCGTTCGAGAGATCCGCAACCCACCATTGACCGTTTTGCTGATACGTCGCGTAGCGGCCACTCGGGCTCAGCGTCGCACCGTACAGGTTCTTCGTGAGCAGCTTGTCGCGCTTTCCCGTCGTGAGATCGACGTGATAGACATCGCGGTACTGACGGCCCGACATGTACTCGCGCGCATACGGACCTTCGTCTGTCGCAAGCATCGCGCTTCCGTTTTCCGAAAGCGAGATCACCTCGAGCGGATCGTCGGATAAACGAACGATCGAATTCGCACCGACATGCCAAGCAACCGGCGTGGTTCGTTGGCGGTCCTGCGCAGCACCGACTTCCTGTTGATGAAATTCACGCACGTCCTTCCAATGCCACACTTGCACGCGCGCCGGCGGCAATTCGCCCGCGGCGCGACGTTCGGACGTCAGCTTCGGCTCGCGCGGCGCAACGCCGAAGACGAGCGTGCTTCCGTCCTCAGACCACTGCGGCGCACGATACGCCGTGCCGCGCAAGGATGGTTGTCCTGCGCCGCCGGCGGGATCGTACGAGTGCTTGGTGGGCGAAACGCTCGCAACTCCCTTCCACGCGAGAATCGCATAGCTCGTGTCGACGAACGCGGTGTCGACGCCACCGCGCATCGCGGCGAGGTCGTCGCTGTGCATCCGCCACGCGAGGCCGGCGTAGAGACCGTCGCCCGCGTCGAGCGAACGAATCGCTCCTGAGCGCACGTTGAGCACTTGTACTCCATTCCCGGTTCTTCCGTCGACGTCGATCGCCATCGCGAGCATCGAGCCGTCGTCGCTCCACGCCGATTCAGCAACGTTGCCGAACGTCAGCTCGCTCGCGGCATCGAGGTCGCGCACGATGACGTCAGCGCCACGCTTGCCCGCGGTGGGATAGCGACGCAACGCCACGTGCGATCCATCGCTCGAGAGCGTGTACGATTGGACGTCGTCGAAGATGCTCGTCGCTCCAGTGCGAAGATCGACCGCGCCCACCTTGTTTCGGTTAAGCGGCGGAAGCGCACCGACACCGCCGCGCGCACCGCGTCCGCCGCGACCCGCGCCGCCCGCGGTGTCGGGCGTGATCGTGTAAAGCAGCCAGTGGTCGTTGGCGCTGAATTGCGGTCCGTTCGCCGAGCGAACGCTATGCTCGTTGGCGGACTCGATCGTGCGATACCGAAGCTCGGTGCTCCCGTTGCCGCGCCGGAAATCATACGCGACCCATTTCCCATCGGGCGACAGCGCACCGTTGCCAAGCGTCTCCCACTTTGCGTAATCGCCGCTCGATAGCACCGGCTTGGCGCTGGTCGACGACGAGCCTTGTTGTTGCGCGGCGAGCGAGCCGGCTTCTGTGACCAGTACCATCGATACCGCAATGACACGAAGTGCGCGCGACATGAAACGCCTCGATGAAGGGAGCGACGACGCATCAGCAATCATATGATTCGACACCGCCCGTGACAACGTGTACACAACGGCCCGCGACGATCTCGTCGCGGGCCGTTGTGTCCACGTGCGCTACTCAGTGCCCTAACCGACCGCCAGCAAGACGCTCAAGCGTTTCGGTCGATGCAGCCGTGGAACAGCGGGTTCACTTGTTCGCTGTTTGGAACTGGTAGGTTGACGTCGTGTCCGTAGCTGCCGCCCTTGAAGAACGGACCCGACGGGAACACTTGGTCTTCCGTTCGCTTGTACTGTCGGATGAGGCGTCGAAGGTCGGGCAACCGCTGGCCTCTGCCGAACGTCCAGAACGCCTTTTCACGGAAAAACAACGAAACCGCGGACGTCTGATCGGCCGGATTCGACAGCGGATTCAATGCGGGCACGGAGATGCCACCAATCGTCGGCTTGGCCGCGCGCAGTGCATTGAGGATCGTCATCATTCCAGGGATGTCGCTGGCGTTCAGCTTCGCTTCCGCTTCAACCAGCCGCGCATCGACGCCTGATGCGAGCACGAACGGATCGAACTGATTCTTGTACATCAACGCGAGGAAGACCGGCGTCGACTGGTCTTCGGCGCCCACCGCGGGTGACGACTTGCTGCCGCTCAGCGTTGGCACTCGCGGATCGTTGGCGGATACGAATGGAAGCGCGTTCTTGATGACCGTCGGCGACCCGTTGATGATGTCGACGCTATCAGCGACGGTCACGCGCGCGATCGAGTTGACGAGATTCCAAATTCCATTCTGACCGCCGCCCGTCGCCGAGAACGTCACGAGATACTGATAACTCGTCGGGACCGATGCGACGGCAGCAGCTGCCGCCGCGAATTGCCCCTTCGCAACGAGAATGCGGCCTTTGATGATTTGCGCAGCGGTGTGAATGGCCTGTGCGCCAGCATCGGGCGCTGTGCTCAAAGCCAGCGCCGAGTCCAAGTGCGCGGAGGCGCTGTCGTAGACCTGTGATCCTGGCAACGGATCGCCGAACGTCTGCACGCCCGCGATCGTGTGTCCGAGCGGAATGCCGTTGCAGAAGTTGTCAGCCAGCGACATCTCGAGGAAGCCCAACTCTGCCCACAGCTCGCCGCGGAGGGCCGTACTGTCAGGCAAGTACGTTTGCATCGCGGTGATCGCGTCGCGGACGAACCCTCGAGACTGCGTCACGGTTGCGTACAGGGCGGTCTGCCCACTCACGATGCCATTCGCTGGATCGATGCTGCGGCGGTCGATGTCCACGCGGTCGGTCAAGAAATCAGCGTTCTTGTATTCGTCGGCCAGTGTCCCTGCATACTCCCATAGGGCTTCGTTGCCGTCGGCGTTGGTCAACTGCTTGTAGCGGCTCAACGCGCCGACGCGCAGCGCCAGCGCAGCGGTGGACGAGTTGACGGCCGACGGATCGATGACGCCGGGATTCTGCGGCTCGAGCAACTCATGCTTCACGTTACAGCCCATCGCTCCGCTGACAGCCAGAGCGAGGCCGGTGATCGCCCAACGAGAGCGATTCATTCTTGTCGTCATAATATCGTCCTCGATTGGGGTTAGTACTTCAGGTTGAGACGGAACGTCAGGTACGTCGGCTGCGGCGCGGTGTTGAACTCGTTCTGCACCTCGGCGGTCGTAACACCGTAGTTGGCTTCGGGATCGAGGCCGGTGAACTTGGTCCACGTGTGAATGTTGCGGACGCCGAACACGAGCGTCGAACCGGCCTGGCCGCGCACCCACGAGATGAGCTTCGTCGGGAGCGTGTACGTCATGGAGAATTCACGGAATCTCCAGAACTGATCGCTCATGTAGTAGCCGAGCGTCGTCTTGTTGCCGGCGGGATCGCCGAGCGTTGCGGCCACTGCCCGCGCCTGCATCCACAGCGGCGCTGAGCGATCCATGTCCTCCTGACATCCCTGCGGAGCCGACGTGCAATCGAAGCCGTTCGTACCGTCGACGGTGCCGCCGCCCCCGCGATAGTCGAACATCGCGGCGATGCGGAGCTTGCGACGGAAGAGATCGAAGCCGTTCTGAATCGAGACGATGTCGCGCGGCACGTTGTAGCCCGTGTTGAAGCGCGCCGTATCAACCGTGATCTCCGAGCGCTGAATCACGCCGTCGCCGTTCTTGTCGGCGAAGTGGTACGGCTTGTACCACTGGGCATTGAGCGGCGCGTTCTGACGCTGTTCCGTGGTGAGGCCGGCGCCGATGATGCGCTCCTTCCCGGTTGTTGGATCGATACCGAGCTCCACCCATTTGTTGCTGTTGTGTGACGCGCTGATGGTGACATCCCAACCGAAACGCGGGAGCTCGACCATTTGCGCGTTGGCCTGGACTTCGTGTCCCCAGTTCAACGTCGAACCGACGTTCTGCAGCAGGCTCGTAACGGGGGACGCGACGGACGACGCGATCGGCACGGAGATCAGCGCGTTCGTGGTCCTCTTATCATAGAACGTGTAATCGAAGTGGACTCGCCGACCAATGAGGTCGGTCTCGAACCCACCCTCGAACTCGCTCGAGGTCTCGGGTTTTAGGTTTGCGTTGCCAGGATTGTTGGCGATGAGGCCTGGTGTGTCCGTCGCGGAAGTAGCGCCGGCCTTTGCCAAACTCGTCGTCGCCGAGACGAACGTCTGCAGGCCATCGAGAGGACGGGGCTGGACGCCATTCGCGCCGTACGCGCTGCGGAGCCGGAATGAGTTCATCCAGCTCCACTTCGGGAAGAACGACTCGTCGGACATGATCCACGAGACGCTCAACTTCGGATAGACGATGCTTTGGAAGTTCGAGCCGAACGCACTGTTTTGGTCTTGACGCGCCGCGACCGTGATGAAGAGCCGGTCGTTCACTCCCATTTGTTCCTGTGCGTAATAGCCGAGCGTCTTGATCGCACTCGGCGCCGTCGCGGAGAAGTTGACGAACGTCGACGTCGCACCGAGTGTGGAAGCGCCCGGGGGCAACCCACGACCCTGCGCGCTGAGCGAATCGCTCTCGACGTTGGTGTAGTCTGCGCCAACCGAGGTCTTCAAGTTCATCCATGCGCGCGCCTGCCATGTGCCGGTGCTGGAGAACTTCGCCGACAACGTGCGGAAGTTGCGCTTTTGATCGGTCACATTGCCGATTCGCGAGGTCGCGCCCGAGTTCGGGCACTCGTTCAGCTTGCAAACGTGGTATGCATCGGCCGCGGCGAAGTCGACGCCGACGCTGCCTTCGTTCTGCATCCATGTGAGCGGACGCCAGTTCGCATCGAGGCTGCCGGTCGTGCGCTGGACGTCGACCGGTGTGATGAACTGCATGATCGAGCCAGGCGCGAACGAGTTCATGTCGTGCAACGGGAAGCCTGTCGGGTCGGCATACGGTTTGTCGAGACCGCAACCGGTCTTCTCGGTTCCCTTCGGGCAGCCTTTGTATCCGTAGCCCGCCTGACCCACGTAGAGCAGCGAAATGAGCAGCGAATTATCTGGCTCGATCGAAATGTCGGACTTGCCGAAGCCGGCGTTCGCCGTCAAGTCGAACTTCGGGCTCAGCGACGCGGAGAGGTTGGTTCGGACGTTCACCTTCTGCGAATTGCGCGGGTGCAGCATCGCGTCGGTAACTGTCTGGTGCAGTGAATCCTGGAAGAAACGGATATCCGCCGCCGGCATCTGCACGGCGCCGAATTCATTATCGAGGCTGGCGCTGGTGAAATAGCGCACCGCCTCGTTTCCGCCGCTCACATTCAAGCCAAAGAGGCTTCCGCGCCCGAGGCCGATCATGGTGTTGGTCGGATCGCTGAATGGATCGTAGTGCGTGAGGCTGTCGGAGATGCACTGTGCGCCCTGCGCGATCGAGAACTGCGGCGTCACCATGACGGGCAGCTGGCAACGAATTTCCTTGTTCGGATTAGCAGGCGTGTGGCCGAAGTTCGCGTACTGCGCCTGATAGTGGTTGCGATCGTCGATCGTCCGCGATTCGGCCACCCAATTCCAGTGCGTCGCTCCCGCTCGGCCCTTTTTCGTCGTCACGACGATCACGCCGTTGGCGGCGTTCGTGCCGTAGAGCGTGGCCGCCGACGGACCCTTCACGATTTCGATGTCCTCGATCTCTTCGGGACTCAGGTTGTTGAGCAACGTGATCGGCGTCTGCCCCGAGGACGTGCTGGGATTGTTGACGTTATAGCGAACTCCGTCGACGACCCAGATCGGCGCGTTGCTCAGCGAAATCGACGAGATCCCGCGAATGCGAATCGTCGGCGCGCCCCCCTGCACTGGACTGGGGAGGACGCTGACGCCAGGACTCTTGGCGATCATGAGGTCGGTCACGTTGCTGATTTCCGAGGTCTCGACTCGCTTGCCGACATCGCCGAGTGTCGAGATCGCGTTTCCGAGCTCCACTTTTCGCTGCTGTCCCGTCGCGGTGGTGACAACTTCTTCCAGCTGAGCAACCGCGACGCCGAGGGCAAAGTCCGCCACCGTCGTCGTTGCGCTTGCGACCGACACTGTCTTCTTTTGCGATTGGTATCCGACGCGGAGTACCTGAAGCTGGACGTTGCCAACGGCAACGTTGCGGAGCGTGAACTTGCCATCTTCTCCAGTCGACGCCGAAGCAGTTCCACCAACGACGATGATGCGTGCTTCGGGAAGCGGCTGGCCACCAGCCTGAGATATCACTTTCCCGGTGATCGTGCCTTGCGCATGCAGTCGTCCTGCCGCGGCCATTAACGTCAGTGCGGCACCCACTGCCGCAAAAAATCTCCAGCGTCCCAATTGCATGATGTAGTTCCTCCAGAGAGGTCGGGCGGGGTCTACCAACGGCGGCAGGGAACGCCCACGAAGCGGGGCGATCATACGCAAACGCGAAAAAGACGGGGAACTGCCTGTAGCTCCGCGAAGCACGCGGATCGGAGTTGGCGAGGGAGGCTACATGTGTCGTCGGACAACGTCAAGAACCGCAGATGTAGAGATTTTGGTCACATGCCGAACCCGATTGCACGCGCGTCGCCTGCGCGACGACAACGTCCGCGGCGTCACTGGTGCGATCCCGCGACAGGGGCCATCTTCGGCAACTACCGCACGCTCACGACTGAGGAGAAATCGATGTACCGCAACGCTTGCCGCCGGGCGCTGACGACAGCAACCGTCGCCCTGGCTCTTACCGCCTTGCCCGCGCTCGGACAGACCGCAAAACAGCGCGCAATCCAGAGCTCGAGAACCATCCCGACTCCCGAGTCCGCGTTTGGATTTCCGGTCGGCGCCGATTACAAACTTTTTACGTACGATCAGTCGATCGCTTACTTCCGCAAGCTCGCGGCGGCAAGCAACCACATCAAACTCATACAGGTCGGCAAGACCGCGTTCGGGAAAGATTGGACGGTCGCGATCATCTCGTCGCCCGAAAATCTCGCCAAGCTCGCCCACTACCGGGAGATCAACATGCGTCTCGCGCATCCCGACGGGCTGACGGATGGCGAGGCGCATCGCCTCGCTCGTGAAGGCAAGGTGATCGTCGACATCAGCGGCGGGTTGCATGCGTCGGAGATCGCCGGCTCGCAGCATACACCCCAAGTGGCGTACGAGCTGTTGTCGCGGGCGACTGAGCCCGACATCAAAGCGATTCTCGACAACGACATCTTCTTCCTCTGGCCATCGATCAATCCCGACGGACAGGACATCGTGGTGAACTGGTGCCGCGCACGCGACGCCGCGCAGGGTCAACCCATTGCGCCGATGGAGCTGTACGAGAAGTACATCGGCCACGACAACAACCGCGATTCGTACATGCTCAACGTGGTCGAGTCGCGCGTCATTCAGCGCACCTGGCGCGAGTGGGAGCCCGACATCGTGTACGTGCAGCACCAGTCGTCGCCCTTTCCGACGCGCATCTGGGTGCCGCCCTTTGCCGATCCAATCGGCTACCGCGCGCCCGCGATCATGGGGCGCGAGGTGAACGCGATCGGAACGCGCATCGCCGAGGAGCTGGACGCGCACGGACAGCCCGGCGCCGTGCATCAGCTCGAGACATTCGACGCGTGGTATCCCGGCTACATCGACTACATGCCGATGTATCAGAACATCGCGTCGTGGTGGACCGAGACGCAGGGCGGCAACTGCGCCACACCGCGGACGACGACGATCGATAGTCTGCCCGCGCCGTATCGCAGCCTTCAGCCGATGACGATGTACGTGAGCCCGTGGGTCGAGGGAAAGTGGGGACTTCGCGACGCCGTGAACTACATGGTCACCGCCGACCTCGCGACGCTCAACTACGCCGCGAAGTTCAAGGATGAGCTGCTGTACAATCGCTATCAGGCGGGTCGCAACACGATCCAGCAATTCCGGACCAGCGCGCCCTACGCGTACATCATCGCACAAAACCAGCACGATCCGATCGCGCCCGTGGAGCTCTTGCGACGCATGGCGTTCATGGGCGTTCGCGTGCAGCAGCTCGATCGTGACGCGGCTTATTCGGGGACGACGTACCCCAAGGGCACTTGGGTCATTCCAATGGATCAGGAGTACGCGCAACTCGTGCGCGAGCTTTTCGAGCCGCAGCACTATCCAGATTTGGGCGACGACACCCCGTACGACGCGGCCGGGTGGACGCTGCCGTATCAAATGAACGTCAACGTCGTGGAAGGCCAAGTTCCAGTTCCCGATGATTTCCGCGCGGCAATGAAGCCAGTGCAAGGGAAAGCCGTCGATTGGCGCGTCGCGGCCGACGAGCCATTCACGACGAATGCCGTGGCGGCCGGAATCGTTCCGCCACCCGGCGGCATCACTGGAAGCGGCGATCAGCTCGTGCTCGATCCCGCGCAGAACGCTTCGTTCCGATTGATCAATCGCGCGCTGGCGCAGGGCGCCACGCTTCGGTTCGCGCCGGCGTCGGGCGGCCGCGGCGCGCGCTACATCCTGTCCAGCGTCGATGCGGCGAAGGCCGATGCGTGGGCGAAGGACCTCTACGTTCAGGCCGAGCGCACCGCGGGCACATCGGCTCCGGCGTCCGTGGCCGCGCCGACGCGCATCGCCATCTACAAGTCAGCGCCGGGCGTGATGGATGAAGGCTGGACAGAATGGTTGTTCGACACCAATGGTTTCAAGTATTCGCTCATTGCGCCGGCCGACATCCGCGCGGGGAATCTCGCGTCACGCTTCGACGTCATCGTGATGGCGTCGCAGGGCGTCGGCGGTGGCGGAGGCCGTGGAGGACGCGGCGGTGGCGGTGGCGGTGGTCGAGCCGGTGGTGGTCGCGGCGGGGCGCCAGACAGCGCGACCGTCGAGGAGATTCGCGCGATCGACGAGTTCGTGCGCGGTGGTGGGACCGTTGTCGCTTGGAATCAGGGCGCGACGTCGATCAGCAACGCATTGCACCTGCCGGTTCGCAACGTCGTTGCCGGTTTGCCGCGACGCGAATTCTTCACGGGCGGGTCGGTCATGCAGGTGACGACTGACCCCGCCCATCCAATCATGGCGGGCATGCCCGAGCGCGCCGACGTCTTCGTGTTCAACAGCCCGGTGTTCACGACGCTCGACGGCTTCGAGGGTGCAGTATTGGCCAAGTTCCCCGGCGACGTCAGCCCACTGCGCTCCGGCTTCCTGAGCGGTCCGCAATTCATTCAAGGCTTTGCCGCCGCGCTCGATGTGAAGCACGACCGGGGGCACGCGGTGTTGTTCGCGTTCCAACCCCAATGGCGCGGACAGCCGACCGGGACGTTCCGTACGGTGTTCAACTCGGCATTTTTCGGTCGAGAGGTCGCCGATCAAGCGAAAGGAACGCCTGGATTTTGGACGGCGCCGGCGATGCCGGTCAGGGCTGATTCGTCTGGGAGTCGTGGGCGGGGTGGGCCGCCCTGACCTGTTCTGGCGTGCCTGACGAACCGTCCCGAGCGGCGGTCCCCAGGGAAAGAAATTGGCGTGTGACGGGCCGACACCTGTCCGCGTGGAACGCGCTTGAGATGCGTGGACGAAGGTGTCATCTTTGTAATCGATCCCTCTGCTGACGCGCGCCGGTTGGCGCGGAGCGGAGGGATCGCTGCTCATGGGTCTTGCGAACATGGGTGACCGTGCGCGCGTAGCTCAGCTGGATAGAGCGTCGGCCTCCGGAGCCGAAGGTCACAGGTTCGAATCCTGTCGCGCGCGTTCGTCCCCGCTCCGGTGCGAGGAGCGCGGTACGCAGCTTGCTCAGCTCGGCGGAGACCGCTCGTGCGCGCCCGCCCAAAGCCGTCCATGGCTCACCATTCCCGCTGGCAAGACCTCCGCTTCGGCATCATCACGGCGCTCGTCGTCTTCATCGGCGCGCTCTTGATCTTGGTGTTCGGACGCGTCGGCGTGCTCCACGGAAAGAAGTTCACGTTGTACATCACCACCGATGCGGCGCGCGGCGTCATTCGCGGCACGGAGGTGTGGCTCGACGGCCAATGGGTCGGCGTCGTCAAGGACGTCGCGTTTCGCCCGCCCAGTGTCAGCCCGAACGACCGACTCGTCCTCGTGCTCCACGTGCTGGAGGACGCTCGCCCGCACATTCGACAGAATACGCGCGTTCAGATTCGCGGCGGCACGAGCATCATCGGCGACCAAGTGGTATCGCTGACCAGTGGCACCGCGAAGGCGCGCGACGTCACTGACGGCGACACGATTCATGCAGGCCAGCAGACCGATTTGGAAAGCATGAGCTCGGACGCCATGCTCGCCTCGAGGCAGCTGCCGGCAATCATGGGAAACGTGAAGTTGCTCGTCGCTCAGCTACATACAGCCGAAGGCACACTCGGAGCTTTTGGCCTCGACGGCGGGCCGCAAATGGAACGCGTGCGCGTGAAAACGGGGCGCCTGATGAATCGTTTCACCGGATCGGGGGGTACAATAAGCCTCGGCCTGGACGGATCGGGGGCGCTTCGGCTCCAGGCGCAACGCGTCATGGCGCAGGCCGATTCCATCAAGTTGTTGGTGACGTCGAACCAGCATTCGCTGGGGCGCTTCAAGCGGGACTCGACGCTGCCACGCGAGATCGGCCGAATTCGAGACGAGCTCCGCGAAGTGCAACGACTCGCCGAGAGTCCAAACGGAACGATCGGACGTTTGCGCACCGACTCGGCAATCGTGCTGAGCGTTCAGCGCGACCTCGCCGCGGTCGATTCCCTCTTTGCCGACGTGAAGAAGCATCCGCTTCGCTACATCGCCTTCTGACCACCGGTCGGCAAACCCTTGACCCTCCTTCCAGGCACCTATACCTTCGCATGCGTTCAGGTTCATCGCTTCGCCCGCCGCCGACTTCGCGACGAATGCGCGCAGTTCGGCCGACTCGAGACAGCGCGCGCCAGCACGTCGAGCCTCTCGAGCCTCTCGCGCCGCCGTCTCTCTCGCCCTCCTCTTCCCAATCCGGCCAGGCGACCCTCCAGGGTTCCGCCCCGACGTCCGTGAACATCGCCGAGCTGAAGCGAAAGCCAGTCCCGGAGCTCAACGAGATGGCGGAAGGTTTCGCCATCGAGAATCCGACCGGACTGCGCAAGCAAGATCTCATATTCCGCATCGAGCAAAAACTGCTCGATCAGAATACCGTGCTCACCGGTGAGGGCGTCTTGGAGATCCTTCCCGAGGGCTACGGCTTCTTGCGCAGCCAGGATTGGAATTATCTCTACGGACCCGACGACATTTACGTCTCGCCCTCGCAGATCAAGCGCTTCGATCTGCGAACCGGCGACACGGTCTCGGGACAGGTCCGTCCGCCCAAAGAATGGGAGCGCTATCTCGCGCTGCTCAAAGTCGAATTGGTCAACGGCGACGAGCCCGAAGTCGCGAAGGCGCGCGTCAGCTTCGACAATTTGCGGCCCCGCTATCCCGAAGGTCGCCTGCGGTTGGAAACCAAAGACGGCGACGTGAGCATGCGTATCATGGATCTCATCGCGCCCATCGGCAAAGGCCAGCGCGGTTTGATCGTTGCTCCGCCGCGCGCGGGCAAAACGATTCTCTTGCAGAAGATCGCCAACGCGATCCGCGAGAATCATCCGGAGGTCACGTTGATCATTCTCTTGATCGACGAACGCCCGGAAGAAGTCACCGATACGATCGCGAACGTCGACGCCGAGGTGATCAGCTCGACGTTCGACGAAACGGCCGACCGCCATGTCCAGGTCGCCGAGATGGTGATCGAGAAAGCGAAGCGTCTCGTGGAGCACAAGAAGGATGTCGTCATCCTGCTCGACTCGATCACTCGGCTCGCGCGCGCACACAACGCGGTCGTACCGCTCTCCGGAAAGATTCTGTCCGGCGGCGTCGACGCGAAGGGTCTCGAGAAGCCGAAGAAATTCTTCGGCGCGGCGCGCAACATCGAAGGCGGCGGCTCGCTCACGATCATCGCCACCGCGCTGATCGAGACAGGATCGCGCATGGACGAAGTGATCTTCGAGGAGTTCAAGGGCACCGGCAACATGGAGCTCATCCTCGCGCGCGAGATCGCCGACCGTCGCGTATTTCCGGCGATCGACATCAACAAGTCGGGCACGCGCAAAGAAGAGCTTCTCTTCACGAAAGAAGAGCTCAACCGCGTCTACTTGCTGCGCAACTTCCTCGGCGACATGCCAACCGTCGAAGCGATGGAGTTTCTACTCAAGCAGATGTCACGCTCGAAGAACAACAAAGAGTTCTTCCAGCAGATGGTGCAGGGGTAGCGGCCGATCACCGCCGACGTGCTCGTGGCCACTGACCGCGGACGACTCCTGGCGATCGACTACGGCGAGCGCCGCATAGGATTGGCGATCAGCGATCCGACGGGGACGATCGCGTCGCCTGCTGGAGTGATTGTGCGACGCGCCGGAAAGCGTCCGCCGATCGCTGAGATCATGCGACGCGCCGAAGCGCTCGAAGCGCGCGGTTTCGTGATGGGACTTCCTCTCGATGGAAACGGCGACGAGACACCGCGGACGACCGAGGTGCGATCCATCGCGGTCGAGCTCACTCGACGCACGGGTCATCCAGTCGAGCTTGTGGATGAACGTTACACAACGGCGATCGCGCTCCGACGCATTCGCGAAATGGGCGGCTCGACGAGAGGACGCAAGGGCGACGTCGATGCTCTCGCGGCGACCGTTCTTCTTCAACATGCGCTGCAGCTTGGCGGCTAGACGGATCGTCCGCCGTTCGGCGGCTGTGCGGGTGCTCGCCGCCGCCGCTGCCTGTGGCAGCGGCGGTGGCAGCGCCGTGCGCGTAACGATTCCGAACGGCGCCAACATGCGCGTCGCGGGAGATTCGCTCGCGAAGGCCGGCGTCATCCACTGGCCTCGACTGTTCCGCCTGTATGCGTCGCTGCGGCACCGCGACCGGAAAATAAAGTCTGGGACATATGTGCTGCACCGCGAGGCTAGCTGGGGATTCGTGCTCGACGCGCTCCGCGCCGGCAAAGGAATCGTGCACGTCGTCACGATCCCCGAAGGATTCTCGCTCTTCCAGATCGAACCGCTCATCGCGTCGAAGCTCGGCCAGCCGCTCGATTCGGTCGACGCGGCCGTGCGGGACACGGCGCTGCTTCATCGACTCGACATTCCGACGAAGACGCTCGAGGGATATCTCTTCCCCGACACGTACGTGTTTCAGGATCGGACCAGCGCCGCGGCAGCGGTCGACGCGATGGTCAAGCGGTTCGAGCA
>JAICYT010000109.1 GCA_025934075.1 Gemmatimonadaceae bacterium | reverse complement strand
CTGGCGAGAACGTCTTGGCCCGAGCGGGCAGAACCGACTGAAGCTCGACGGCGGCCGCTGTATCGCGACTCGAACGCTCGATTGCGTCGGCGTGGAGCACGCTCGTCGCGCGCGTCGCGAACTGCCGTGGATCGACATGCGGCGCGACACGCGCGATGGCATGCAACCAATGCGCGTCAGCCCTGGCCCATGACCATCGTGGACCGTCGGACGGTAGCAATTCGCCGGCGAGCGGCAACGGCAGCCAGAGATCGATCGGCCGCGCGTCGACGCTATTGAAGCCCTCAGGCGCGACGCCGACGACGCGCACGCGCCTGGATGATATCGTCAGCTCCCGGCCGACGACCGACGGATCGCCGTCGAACTGCCGGTGCCACAATCGAAAGCCGATGACGGCGACGTGTTGGCCACCGGGAAGATTTGCGTCGTCGTCGAGAAGGACGCGGCCAGTTGCCGCGCGAACGCCGAGCGTTCGAAAGTACCGGCCGTCGACGAAAACGGCCTGCGCCATCTGTGCGCGATCGCCGCGGCCGATCGGGAAGGCGAGTGGGCCCGCTTGCACGGAGATGGACGCCGCGCTCGAAAGTTGATCGCGCAGAGTGACGAAGGCAGGAAATGATATCTGATCGCGCGGGAGCACATGGACGGTGTACACATCACTTGGCCGTGCGATCTGCGGAGGCGGACGGAGCAACAGGCGATCGACGACGCTGAACATCGTAGCGTTCGCGCCGACGCCAAGCGCAAACGCGGCCACGGTCCCGAAGGCGAACGCTGGCGCGCGACGAAGCTGCCGTGCCGCCAGTCTCAGGTCGGTCCGAACGGAGTCGATTCGCTCGAAGAGGTCGAGTCGCCGGTCGCGCTGCCGTGCCGCGGCGACGAGGGCAGGGCGTTGCGTCGCGGGATCACCGAAGCGTCGCGCTGCCTCGGCCGTTGCGTCATCGACCGACCACCCATGACTCACGAGTGCGTCGACGCGCTCGCGGATGTGAAATGCGATCTCGTCGTCGACATCCATCGCCGGTCGCGCGAGGCGGAACAATCGGCGGACGTTGCGCGGCAGCATACGCTATCCACGCGCCGGCGCGGCGAGGATCGCGCCAATCGTCGCCGCATACCGATTCCAACGCGCGGCTTCAGCGCGGAGCTCGGCGCGTCCCGCATCGGTGAGATTATAAAACTTCGCGCGGCGATTCTTTTCGGTGATGCCCCATTCGGGCTTGACCAAGCGTCGTCCTTCGAGTCGGTACAGCGCCTGGTACAGCGCGCTGTCGACGAGCTCCAGGTTGCCACCGGCGCGCTGCTCGAGCCAATCCGTGATGGCGTAGCCGTGCATCGGGCCGGCTGTCAGGGCCTTGAGCACGAGGACATCGAGATTGCCGTGCAGAATGGGTTGCGGGTCGGCCACGAGTGCGCACGCTCTCTATACAGTGGCTGTATAGATGCGGGAGCTGGGAGACCATGTCAAGCTCCTCCTCCCGCCAATTGGCCGAGCCACGCCGCGCTCAACCCCCACTACGGCACGAATCGCCGTAGCGAGGTGGGAAGTCGAGCTACTCGGTGACGGGCAAATCCTGCGCGTGTTGGCCGGTCGCGGCGCGATGCGAACGCACCAACCGTTCGGCTTCGAGCCAGTCGTCCAGATCGTTTCCTTCGATGCCACCTCGCGACAGATAGATCTCGTAGGCACGCCGGCGAATCTCGCCGTCGAGTCCGTTGGAGCCGTTTGCGTCCTCAGCCGAGTACGATTTATCCGATTCCTCGGAAGTCGGGCCGTCAGCCCTATCGGCATCGGAGACTTGCGGGATGGCCAGCACCGGCTCTTCGTCCGTTCTCGGCTCATTTGGCTGTGCGGCAGATCCAGTGGCCGCGCCCTCGAACGAAGCGGCTGCATTCGCTCCTTCGACGCTTGATTTTGCGCCACTGCGCGGACGCGTCGTCTTGCGAGCGGCCGGCTTCCTGGATTTGGGGTCGTTCATAATCGGTCTCGTCGTCTGGGGTGATTTTTTGTTGCCAGATTCATTCCTTTCAGTCTGGCGTCGTGAATTGGCGGTGGGCGAGCACAAGCAATGGCGTCCGTCGCGCAACGGCGGCGTACGGTGTTCGAGCTGAGCCGTGGCAAAACGATAGGTGACGTCGGCGTCGAGAGATTGCTCGCGGTCGACTTTCTTCGCTTCGGTGGGATCGAGTTGCGGCCACGTTCTTCCTGTCTACCGACGCGCCGGTCCTTAGCGAAACGTGTGCTGTTGCGCGGGAGTGTCGGCACGAGGGGTGCGAAACGACGGGTGGTTGGCTCAACCTTCCACATACGGCGCATGCAATTTGTTTTTCCGACGGCATTCTTCGCGGGACTCGGTTTCGCGATGCGGCTCCAGGAGGAAGGTCACGACGTGGTTCTCGCGCCGTGCGGCATCAACGATCGGCGTATGGAAGATCGGTACGCGTTGATCGGCAACGGCATCCTGCCAAAGCAGCCGCTGTCCGACGTCATGCGCGAT
Organism: Gemmatimonadaceae bacterium; assembly: GCA_025934075.1. Lineage (GTDB taxonomy): Bacteria > Gemmatimonadota > Gemmatimonadetes > Gemmatimonadales > Gemmatimonadaceae > JAQBQB01. The sequence goes on along the minus strand of JAICYT010000109.1, from coordinate 11,612 downwards.
CGCGAGCGCTATCGCGATGCAATCTGGGTCTGGGACGAGAACCACAGTGTCCGGGAGAACGAGCTGCTGCGCGCCGAGAAGTTTCAAGTACTTGGCGGCGGGTCATGGTCGGATCGCATGGAGCACGATCGCGATGCGTGCCTCGCGTTCGTCGCGCAGTATGGCCTCCAACCACCGCCGTCATGCGGGTTCAACGATCACGCCGATGCGCTTCGGTTCCTCGACGCGCATCCGAACACGGCGTACGTCTTCAAGCCGGACCGCGGCGAAAACTTCGAGACGTGGCTGCCGTTGTCGGAGCAGGATCATGACGCGAACATCGAGCTGCGCCACCACCTCCAGTCGCTCAAGTCAGCATCGCCGTTCGTGCTCCAGGAGCGGAAAGACGGCATCGAGACCAATGTCGAAGTGTGGTTCGTCGAAGGAGAGCCACGCTTCGCCTTCATGACGCTCGAATGCAAGCGAAAGCTGGCCGGCGACCTCGGCGATCTCACCGGATGCGCGTTCGATTTTGCATTCACGATTCCGATCGACAGCCGTGCGGTGCAAGAGAGCGTCGGGCGGCTCTTTCCGACCTATCGTGAGATGCGGTACACAGGCTTCGCCGACGCCAACGTGATCTTCGCCAAGGATGGCGTTTGGTTCTTCGAGAAATGCGAGCGGTTCGGCTACAACGCGCATCCGAACTTGTTCTGGAATCTGAATCGCGCGCCGCTCGGTGAGACGTTTCGCTCGCTGCTCGACGGAACGTTCGTCGCTGATTTCGCGCCCGGGTTCGGGGCCAGTTGCTCCATGTACATGGATCACCAGGCACCGGGCCGAGTGATCGAGTATCCCGACCACGTCGCGCAAGGACTGTACTTCTATGACGTGTATCGCGAGGGCGATCTTCTGAGGACGGCAGGCTACTACGACAACGTTCTCATCGCGAATGCGTTCGGTTACACGATTCAGACGGCGTGGGACGCGGTGCTCGAGCGAGCCAACGCAGTGAAGTTTTCGAGTCGAGCGTTTCGTGTCGATGGCGGCGGAACGGAGTTTCCGTCGTCCCCGCTGCGACGCTACGAGGCGTTTCGCGCGATGGGTTACGTGTAGCGCTCGTCCTCGCCGCGCGTAGGTTATCAGTATGCGCATTCTATTCGCCGAGGACGATCGACAACTCCGCACATCGATCGTCCGCGGGCTACGCGAGGCATCGTACGCAGTGGACCAAGCGGGCACCGGACCCCAGGCGCTGGCGCTCGCCGAGGCAAACGAGTATGACGTCATCATTCTCGACGTGCTGTTGCCGGGCGAGGACGGACTCCAAGTATGCCGCGAGATACGTGCGGCAGGGAATCGCGTACCGATACTGATGCTGACCGCTCTCGACGGCATCGAGCAGCGCATCGAGGGTCTGGACGCCGGCGCCGATGACTATCTCACCAAGCCGTTCGACTTCGGCGAGCTGCTGGCGCGACTGCGCGCGGTGACGAGACGCCGTGGCGACGTCGCCCCCGCGACGATCCTCGTCGGCGACCTTGCGATCGACACGTCGCGCCGAAGCGTGCGGCGCAATCGGCGCGAGATCTCGCTCACCGCGAAGGAGTTCGCGCTGCTGCTGCACCTCGCGCGCAACGCGGGACGCGTCGTGAGCCGTGCCGAGTTGATGACGCACGTGTGGGACGATGCGCGGAACACGTACTCGAACATCATCGACGTCTATGCGAGCCGGCTGCGTCGAAAGATCGACGAGGGTGAGAAAGTCGCGCTGTTCACGACCGTGCGGGGCAGCGGATTCATGCTCGAGGCGCCGGCTGGATCGAGAACGTCTCAAGCGGAGCGGACGAAGGCTACGCGCGAGCGGAGGTAACGTGGCACGCTGGCCATCGACCCTGCGCTGGCGTCTCACCCTCTGGTACACGGCACTCCTCGGCGCGCCGCTGATTGCGTTGGCAGTTGGCTACTATTTGTTCTTTGCGCGGACGCTCTACACCAGAACCGACCAATTCATCAGCGACGCATTGGTTGCATTCTCGCGCGAGCTCGTCGCCGAGCGTCGTGCGTCCTCCGGGATAACCGCTGCGATTCGCAGCACGGTCGACGAAGTGCGATTTCGTGATTTGCACATCGCGATTCTGGATAGCGCGGGCGGCGTCGTAGCCATGACGCCGTTGCCAGATTTGGACGCCGGCGCCGATCGCCGGCCGTCCACCGCGTTCGACGGTTGGCTTGGCACCGCGATAAGACAACGCGATTTGACAAAGCACGAGACCATCACGGTTGACGGACCGCGTGGGCCCTTTCGCGTGGCGATCCGCCCGCTGCAGCTCGGCGGACAGCACTTCGCGGTTACCGGGACGTATTCGCTCGCCGACATCGAAGGCGTGTTGGAGCGAATCAGGCGCATGTTCGCGGTCGTGGTTCCGCTGCTGATCGTATGCGCCGCGACGGGCGGCTACTTCCTCGCCGCGCGAAGTCTCGCCCCCATTGCATCAATGGCGTCTCGGGCCGCGGAAATCGGCGCGACGAATTTGCGCGATCGCCTTCCCGTATCTGGAGGGGAGGAGCTGGCCGGACTTGCGCGTGTCGTCAACGACTTGCTCGGACGACTCGAGGCGTCGTTCGTGCAGCAGCGGCGGTTCATGGCGGACGCGTCGCATGAGCTTCGCACGCCGACGGCAATACTCCGCTCGGAGGCCGACGTCACGCTCGCGCAGACGCATCGCACCGAAGAGGAATACCGCGCCGCGGTGACGATCATGCGCGACGCAGCACGTCGTCTCACGCGGATCGTCGATGACTTGTTCTTGTTGGCGCGCGCGGATTCCGGCAATCTCGTCGCGCGACGCGAGCCGATCTACCTCGAGGAGCTCGTACACGACGCCACCCGCGCGGTGCGCCCTCTCGCCGACGCACGTTCGGTTCGCGTCGAGCTGAGCGAGGCCGTCGAAGCTCCATTCGAGGGCGATGCGGATTTGCTCGGACGGTTGCTGCTCAACCTGCTCGACAACGCGATCAAGCATTCGCCGGCCGGCGGCTCAGTAGAGGTCGGGATGGCGCGTCGCAACGGTCACTACGAGATCGACGTGATCGATGAAGGGGCGGGAATCCCCCCCGACGCGCAGGAGCGCATCTTCGAGCGATTCGTGCGGCTGGATGCCGCGCGCGCCCGCGGCGAGCAAAGCTCGACGAGCGGAGCTGGGCTCGGTCTCGCCATTGCGCGCCGAATCGCCGAAGTGCACGGCGGCCGACTGGTGCTGGCCGCTTCGCGACCGGGTCGCACTGACTTCCGTGTGACGCTTCCCGCCGGAACCCTTGCCGGGCCGGTCGCGCAAAAGTAAGCTTCGGCAGTTCATGAAAAATTCATGATTCGCGATCTGCCCTCAAGACTATATCTCGCCAATGATGATGTCACCGAGCATGCGCGTGATTGCGCGCGGCGTGTCATCTGCCTCCGTCGCAGTCTGCCTGAGTGTCTTCGCGACGTCGAGCGCGGTCGCGCAGCGCACCGGCAGCATTCTCGGGACCGTGACGAGCGCGGATAGTCATGCTCCGCTCGGGGGCGCGCGCGTCGCCATCGCTTCGCCGGCGCGCGTCGCGATCACCGATGCGCGCGGCGCGTACACGTTGCGTGACGTGCCAGCAGGCACGTACGTCGTGCGCATCACCGCCATTGGTCAGAAGCCCGACAGCAGCACGACGAGTGTGACCGCCGGCGGATCGACGACCGCGGATTTTGCCTTGAAGGAAGGCTCGTTGTTGTTGTCGGGGATGGTTGTGTCGGCGACGCGCACTCCGGTGGAGGCGAGCAAGGTCGCGTCGACGGTGAACGTGTTGTCGCCAGAGCAGGTGCGACAGAGTCCCGCGCGAGAGTCGCAAGATTTGTTGCGCGAGATTCCAGCCGTCGAGCTGCCGCGCACGAGCAGCCTGGTTGGTGGCACGGCGCAGATCGTTTCGATTCGTGGCGTCGACGAAGGGCGAACCGCAGTGCTGGCCGACGGAATTCCGATCAACGACGCGTGGGGCGAGTGGATCGATTGGGGCCGCGTTCCGAAGAGCACGTTGGATCGCGTCGAGGTGGTGGAAGGTGGAACGTCGAGCCTCTATGGCAACGGCGCGATGGGCGGGTTGATCTCGTTCTTCACGCGACCGCTGGCGCCAGGCGCCATGGATCTGCAGATCGACGGCGGAAATCGAGACAGCCGACATGGATCTGTCGCGGCGGGCGTTCCGCTCATCGGCGCGTTGAGCGCCAACGCGATGGGCGACTATCAAGAGAAGGGCGGGTACAACCTCATCGCGCCGGCGAACCGTGGACCGGTCGACATCGCGTCGCAGGTGATTCAGCGAAATGGGTTTCTTCGCCTCAACTATGCGCCGTCGTCGACGTGGTCGGCCTTTGCGTCAGGTCATCTCTTCGGCGATTCGCGCAATCTCGGTACGCCGCTTTCGTACGCCAATCGCGATCAGCGCGATTTGAGCCTGGGACTCGATTACGGCGCAGCCGAGACTGGACTGGTCACTCTTCGGGCCTGGGACGGCCGACAGATCGAGGAGCAGCGCTCATCGAACATCCGCGTCGCGGCGACGCGAGCGAACGAGGACTCGAGCTTGCGCGCCACGATTCCGAGTCATGATTGGGGCGGGTCGGCGATGTGGACGCGCGGCGGCTTGGTTGGTCTCGAGTCCTTCAGTGTTGGTGGCGACTTCCGTCACTACCAAGGCGACTTCAACGAAGTCGACTTCAATACGACATGCCCGGGTGTAGCATGCGGCTCGATCGCGCGCACGATTTCGTCCGGCGGAGCGCAGAACTTGAGCGGGGCCTTCGTTCAGGCGATCGCGGCGCCGATCACCAACGTGCGCGTCGAGCTGAGCGCGCGCGTCGATCGCTGGGACAACAACGATGGCCATTCGATCGCGTCGAACGCAGCCGCCGTAACCTATGCCGACAGCAGCAAGACGGCGTTCTCGCCGCGCATCGGAGTGCGATACCAGCCAATCTCGTCGCTGTCGTTCCATGCGGCGTATTATCGCGCATTCCGCGCGCCGAACCTCGCGGAGTTGTATCGGAAGCAAGTGAGCTCAACGTCAATCACAATTCCGAATCCGTATCTGAAGGCGGAGAACGCGGAAGGTCGTGAAGCCGGGTTCGATTGGCAGCCGCTCGACTGGGTGCAGGTCAAAGGGACGTGGTACGTGGCCGACTACAACAATTTCAACGTGCCGACGAGTCTCAGCGCGACGTCGATCCCGGCGCGTCCCGCGGAGTGCGGAACGGTAGCGACGTGTCGCACCCGTCTCAACGTCAACAAATCACGGAGCGAAGGCGGCGAGGCGTACATCGCGCTGCGCCCCATCCGGCAGCTTTTTCTGAGCGGTGGCGTGAACTACGACGACGACCGTCAGCAGAGCGGTTTGCCGGCCACCGCGACGGACAACACCAAGCCGCACATCAACCGTGTGCCGTCGCCGAAGCAGACCATTCGCGCGACGTACTCGTCGACGATGCTGGGCGACTGGACGGCGATTTGGCGACACGAAGGTCACACGACAACGCTCCAGGGCGTGTGGCTCGATCCGTACACGGTCGTCGACGCGAATGTGCAGCGCGAGCTCGTTCCCGGTCTGCGCGGGTTCGTGTCGGTCGAGAACATCACGGACAAGAAGTATCAGATCAACATTGCGGGCGCGGGCACGGCGGCGAATCCGATCATCGTCTCGCAAGGGTTGCCGCGCACTGTGAGAGTCGGCGTAGAAGCTTATCGGTTCTGATATCGTCCCGGCGTAATTGCTGCAGTGCGCGATGTGCACCACGGGGGTCAATCATGACGTGCTGCGGAGTTTGTGACGGCATCGATGATCAGTTCGATCGCAAGACCGCGCAACGAGAGCTCCTGCGCTTTCGTCGTCGCGGTCCCATCCCAACGACGAAGCGATTAATCGATGCTCTGCGCTCCGCCGGAGTGTCGGGAGCCACGGTCCTCGACATCGGCGGCGGCATCGGCGCGATTCACCACACGCTGCTCGACGCGGGTGCATCGACCGCAATGCAAGTCGACGCCTCATTCGAGTACGTCCAATCGGCTCGCGAGGAGACGGCGCGCAACGGTCACGCAAATCGCGTGCTGTTCTTGCGCGGCGACTTCGTACAGTGGGCGGCCAACGTGCCCGACGCGGACATCGTCACGCTCGATCGCGTGATCTGCTGCTATCCGGACATGGAATCTCTCGTGCGCAACGCCGCGGCGAAGTCACTTCGATTGCTCGGCGCTGTGTACCCGCGCGACGCATGGTGGGTGCGGTTCGGAGTCCGCGCGATCAACGCGACGCGGCGCATGCGCGGCTCGAAGTTTCGGGCCTACGCGCATTCACCCTCGGCCATCGACGCTGTGCTCCGGAGCCAAGGACTCGACCGAATCAGCGCGCAGCGCACGTGGGTATGGGACGTCGCGGTGTTCGCGCGCCGCAACGCATGATGGATCCGGTCGCGCTTCGCCATTTTGTCTACGACGACACGCTGTCGAACGGGCTGCCGCCGAGCACAGCTCGCATTGCCCGGCAGTTCGGGGTCGAGGTCGATGATGTGAAGCGCGAGCTCGCCGCGCTCAAGATCGGAAAGACGATTCTCGTCCATCCCAAGAGTGGAGAGATCTGGATGGCGGGGCCGTTTGCAGCGAGTCCCACCCCGTATCGCATCGTTGGGGCGAAACAGTCGTGGTGGGCCAACTGCGCATGGGACATGCTCGGCGTCGCGCTGATCGGGGCCGAGCCGGTGCAGCTTGTCGCGTCATGTTGCGATTGCGGCGAGCCTTTCACTTTGCGCGTACATCCAGAGCGGGGAGTCGACAGCGACTGGCTCGTGCATTTTCTGCTTCCCGCCCGGCGCTGGTATGAAGACATCGGATTCACCTGAGCGACGATCTCACTCTTCCGGTCGGAAGAGCACATCGAGCGCTGGCTCGCGACACGACACGCCGAACGTGGGGAAGTAGCCACGTTGAATCAGGTGTGGGAGTTGTCGAAGGCGTGGTACCCGGATCCGCGCGCTCCTGGCTGGCGGCCGCGAACGCGCGATGAAACGCAAGGTGTGCTCGCGTCGGTGGGGCTTGTCGGCGACTTCTGGGAGTTGCCGAAATAGCGCAGGCTTGACGAATCAAGAATAGTTGATATAATACCAGCGTGACCACAGCGACGGCCGGAACCGACCTTTCACGAGCGACCCAGCTCTTTCATGCCCTCTCGGACGAGACGCGTCTCGCGGTCGTCGAGATGCTGCACGACGGCGAGCGCTGCGTGTGCGACCTGCAGGATGCCCTCGACGTCGCCCAGTCGCGACTGTCCTTTCATTTGAAAGTGCTGAAGGACGCCGGGCTCGTGACCGATCGCAAAGAGGGACGCTGGGTTCACTACGCGCTCAACAGCGACACACTCGCCGAACTCTTGACGATCGCCGGCGATCTCAAGCCGTCGCGCCGGGTGCTCGCGGTCAGAGGTGGGCGGGCGTGCTGCGACTGACGCGTTTCTTTTTGCTCAATATATCAACTTTTCTTGATCCTCGGAGACTACCATGACGGAGCAAGCGATCACCGAATCACTCTCGCTCGACGCGCTTCGCGCAACTGTCGAAGCGCGCTACGGCGCCGTCGCGAAGCGCGTGGCCGGAGGCGCCACCGACGCATCGTGCTGCGGCTCGAGCGGATGTTGCGGCACCACGAGCGAGACCTGGGATCCGATCACGTCCGATCTCTACGACGCGGGTCAAACATCGGGTCTTCCGGCCGAAGCGTTGCTCGCGTCGCTCGGCTGCGGAAACCCGACAGCCCTCGCCGAGCTTCGTGAGGGCGAGACTGTCCTCGACCTCGGCTCCGGCGGCGGGATCGACGTGCTACTCTCGGCCAAGCGTGTCGGATCGACCGGCAAGGCGTACGGCCTGGACATGACCGATGACATGTTGGCGCTGGCGATGGAAAACAAAGCGAAGGCTGGGGTGACGAACGTAGAGTTCTTGAAAGGCCATATCGAATCGATTCCCTTGCCGAGCAATACGGTCGACGTCATCATCTCGAACTGCGTCATCAATCTGTCGGGCGACAAGAAGAAGGTGTTGGCCGAGGCGTTCCGGGTGCTCAAGCCTGACGGACGCTTCGCGGTGAGCGACGTGATCGTTCGCGGCGGGTTGCCCGACGCGGTGAAGGGCAGCATGGCGCTGTGGACGGGCTGCGTCGCCGGCGCGCTGGAGGAGAGCGAGTTTATCAGCCTGTTGCGGCATGTTGGGTTCGAGAATCCGAGCATCGAGCCCACTCGCGTGTACACGCGTGAGGACGCCGCGGCACTGCTCGTCGGAACGGGACTCGATGCAAGCCTTGCGGATGGAGTGGAAGGGAAGATCATGAGTGGCTTCGTCCGCGCGACGAAGCCAGCGACCTCGGCGAAGAAAGCCATGAGCGTCCGCAGTTGCGGATGCGACGACGATTGTTGCACCTGATAGTGCGAGGGAATCGACCATGAGCACTCTTGTTTCAAGCACGGTCGCGATTCGGCCAGCGCGCGCCGGCGATCTGCCCGCGATCGAGCAACTGCTGAATGACGCCGATCTTCCGACGGCGGGCGTCGGGGAAATTCTGAACGCGAACGCGGGCGACTTCTTCGTCGCCGAAGGGGATGTCGGCGAACGGCATGAGCGAGCGGTCGTCGGCGTCGCTGGGTTGGAAGTCTGTTGCGACAACGCACTCTTGCGCTCAGTAGCCGTGCGACCGGAATGGCGGCGGCATGCGGTGGGTCGCGAGCTCGTCCGCCGCATCGTGAGCGACGCCGAAAATCGCGGCATCCATGCGCTCTACCTCCTGACGACGACCGCCGAGCATTACTTCCCGCGGTTTGGCTTCGAGCGGATCGATCGCCAGCAAGTCGCGCCGGAGATCGCCGAGACCGTGGAGTTCAAGTCGGCATGCCCGACGTCGGCCGTTGCGATGAAGAAAACGCTCGGCTGATCGACTAACGATGCTTGCGCGGCACCATGAGCGTGAACGTCGAGCCGCTTCCGAGCATGCTCTCGACGGTGATGTCGCAACCCATCCCTTGAGCCAGCTCTCGACTAATCGATAGACCAAGACCGGTCCCGTCGGCGGTACGCGTCAACGAGCGATCTCCTTGCACGAACGGATCGAAGATCGTTCCAAGCAACTCAGGACGCATGCCGCGGCCAGTATCCTGAACTCGGACAAGGACGTGCGCATCATCGACGTCACAACGGACGTCGATGCGGCCCGAGTCGGTGAACTTGACGGCGTTCGATAAGAGGTTGAGCATGATCTGCTCGATCTTGTCACGATCGATCGAGAGAATGACCTCGGGGTTGCACGGTCGGAAATGGTAGACGAGTCGCTTCTGCGTGATCTGCGGCGCGACGAATGACTCGAGGTGCCCGATGAACTCATTGAGCTTGACATCCTCGAAGCGGTACTCGAGCCGACCAGACTCGAGCTTCGCGAAGCTCAGCACGTTGTCGATCAGACGAAGCAGCGTCTCTTCGCTGCGCTTGATGCGACGAAGATCATCGCGTTGCTCCGCCGTCAACGGACCGTGAATTCCCAAATCGAGAAGATCGACGTAACCGGCGATCGCGTTGAGCGGCGTGCGAAGCTCGTGACTCATGGTCGCCAGGAATTGGCTCTTCGCGGCGTTCGCTTCTTCCGCCTGTTGACGGGCGGCCCGCGACTCCTCCAACGCATCGGCGAGTTGTTCGTTAGTCTGCTCGAGCTCCTCCTGCAAGGCTTGGCCTTCCTCGACTTGCTGCTCGAGTTCCGTGGCCAAGTTCTGTAAGCTCTTGCTGAACTCGCGCTCGCCGCGCTGGAGACGTTTCGCTTCCGTGATGTCACGCGCGATCTTCGCCGCACCGACGATGCGGCCCGTCTTGTCTTGGATCGGTGAGACGCTGAGAGAGATCTCGACCTCGGTTGCGTCTTTGCGCAGGCGAACGGTTTCGAAATGTTCGACGCGCTCACCGCGCGCGAGGCGCGCGACGATCTCTTGCTCCTCGTGGTGCCGATCGGCAGGAATCAGTGTCAGTACCGACCGTCCAACGATCTCGTGCGCCTCGTAGCCGAAGATTCGCATCGCGCCGCTATTCCAACTGCGAATCACCCCGTCGAGCGATTTGCCGATCACGGCGTCATCCGACGATTCGACGATTGCGGCGAGCCACGCTACCGGATTGTCGTTCAGCGGATTGCTAATTCTCTCGTTCGCCGGGGTCATTCGACGTCTTCGACGGTTCAGTTGGCTGACAAACTACACCTCGGGGCCAAGTTCACATACCGGCGCTCACGATTTGCCGCTCAGCCCGGTCGTCCGCGAGGCAACGTCCGGCCCAGGCGACTCAGTATCAACGAACGCGGCGACGCGACCCTCACAGAATCCGAACACCTCCGAGTGACGTGCGGAGCCAGTCTGGAGGTATAACCCCAAGCGGGCGACTACTCAGCGCGTCCGTACTGTCTTCATCTTTTTGGGGAGGGATGCCGTGCGGTCACTCGTGAGAGCTCAGCTCGGACGACTGCTTTTGGCCGCCACGCCGCTCGCCGCCACGTCGCTCGGCGCGCAGATTTCCGCCGCGGCGGATCTCGGTGGCGTCGTGCATCGCAGCGGCGCCGACCTGTGGCGATCGACCAGTCGCGTGGATCCGGCATTCCGGGCCGATGGACGATGGGCTCAGGCGAGCGTCGACGCCGATGTGTGGGGCGGGGCTGATGGACTGCGCCTTCAGCGCGGTACGGCCGATCTCCTCGCTGCTCCGGCGCCGTTCGGCCCATTCCGATTCACGGTGACCGCTCATGCCGAGCGTACGGCCATGTCGCCGTTCCTCGAACGCACGGCGCAAACCGCCGGCACGCTCGAATCGGCACTGTCGCTGCGGATCGGCGACGGCGGCGGCTGGCTCGGCCTTGGCACCGAGCGGGGATCCGCGATCGACAGCATGAGCGCGCGTCCACTGTTGCGCGCTGGCCTCTGGCATCGATTCGGCTTGACCACCGTCTCACTGAGCGCCGAGTCGCATCGCGCGCGACTTGGCGGTCGGCCACCGGCACTTCATTACTACACACTGTCGCCCGATAGCTCGCGTGACTCGGTGAGTGGCGCGTGGATCGTGAACGGACCCCGGGTGCTCGCCATACCCGACAGCGGTTCACCATCGCGTCCGTGGCAGTGGTCGGATCTGCAAGCACGAGTTGGGTGGAGCGCGGGACGCGTCTCACTCGACGGGCGCGTCGGCGTTCAACCGAAGGTGGACATGGCGCCGCGTTCGCTTTGGGCGCGCGGGGTGGCGACGATTGGGTTGGCGCCGCGGCTGTCCCTCATCGTGGGCGGCGGCGTTCAGCCGTCAGCCATTTGGCTTGGCGCGCCGTCGTCTCGATTCTTGTCGCTCGGGCTTCGCGTTGCGCCGGCGTCGCTGGTGCATCCGGCGGCGCCGCCGTATGTGCGACCGAGTGCAGCGAGCTTCGTGATCCGCCACGCCGACGGCGACACGACCGCGACGTCGTACGTGGTGGCGGTGCGCGTGCCGGACGCGCGCGCGGTCGAGATCTCGGGGGATTTCAACGGTTGGCATCCCCTGGCGCTGCGGGAGT
>JAICYT010000120.1 GCA_025934075.1 Gemmatimonadaceae bacterium | reverse complement strand
GTCCCGATCTTCCATACACGTCGCGCGCGAAGAAGGTACTCGAGCTCGCCATGAGCGAGGCGCGCGAGCTCAACCACAGCTACGTCGGCACCGAGCACTTGCTGCTTGGACTCCTCCGTGAAGAGAAGGGGATTGCCGCGCAGGTCCTGACCGACGCGGGCGTCAATCTCGACGCTGCCCGGGCTGAGACGCTGCGAATCCTCGGCACTGATCCGCCGCAGGGTGGCGCGCAGGCACAGAGCGGCAACGCTCCCGTGCAAGCGGTCCCCAAGGGCGAGAAGAAGTCCAAGACTCCGGCGCTCGACCACTTCTGCCGTGATCTCACGCAGCTTGCCGCCGAAGGTCAGCTCGATCCGACGATTGGGCGTGGCAAGGAAATTCAGCGCGTCATGGAAGTGTTGACGCGCCGCAAGAAGAACAATCCGGTCCTCATCGGCGAACCCGGTGTGGGCAAGACGGCGATCGTCGAAGGTCTCGCGCAGCTCATCGCGAACAGCGAGTGCCCCGAGTCGCTTCGCGATCATCGTGTGCTGTCGTTGGACATGGCCGCGGTCATCGCGGGCACCAAGTATCGCGGTCAGTTCGAGGAGCGCCTCAAGGCGGTCATGAACGAGATCGCGCAGAACAAACAGATCATTCTGTTCATCGATGAGCTGCACACACTGGTCGGTGCCGGTGCGGCCGAAGGTGCGATCGATGCGTCCAACATGCTGAAGCCGGCGCTCGCGCGCGGCGAACTGCAGTGCGTCGGTGCGTCCACACTCAACGAGTATCGGAAGTACATCGAAAAGGACGGGGCGCTCGAGCGTCGCTTCCAGACGGTGATCGTGGACCCGCCATCCGTCGACGAGACAGTCGAGATTCTCAAGGGCCTGCGCAAGAAGTACGAGGATCATCATCGCGTGACGATCCCCGATACGACGCTCTCGCTCGCCGCCAAGTTGTCGGAGCGCTACATCACCGACCGTTTCTTGCCCGACAAGGCAATCGACGTGATCGATGAAGCGGGCGCACGCGCGCGGCTTGCCGCGCAGGCGCCTCCGCCGGAAGTGGCCGAGCTCAAAGGCGATCTCGAGAAGGTGAACGGAGAGAAAGAAGCCGCAGTGCGCGACCAGAACTTCGAGCGTGCGGCGTCGCTTCGTGACAAAGAGCGTGAAATTCAGGGCAACATCAAACAGAAACAATCCGAGTGGGAGGCGCGGCGTCAGTCACACCGCCCGTCACTCGGCGAAGAAGAGATCGCGTTCATCGTGAGCCGCTGGACGGGGATTCCCGTGACGCGTCTTCAGGAAGCGGAGACCGCGCGTCTCCTCCGAATGGAAGACGAGTTGCACCAGACCGTCATTGGCCAGGATGAAGCGATCAAGGCAATCTCGAAGGCGATTCGGCGCAGTCGGGCGGGGCTCAAAGATCCTCGCCGGCCAATCGGCTCGTTCGTGTTCTCCGGGCCCACGGGTGTCGGGAAGACCGAGCTGGCGCGCAGTCTCGCCAAGTTCCTGTTCGCCGACGAGTCGGCGCTAATCCGGGTCGACATGAGCGAGTACATGGAGAAGTTCTCCGTGTCGCGTCTCATCGGCGCCCCGCCAGGGTACGTCGGCTACGAGGATTCCGGCACGCTCACAAAGGCGGTTCGTCGCAAGCCATACAGTGTCATCCTTCTCGATGAGATTGAAAAGGCGCATCCGGATGTGTTCAACATCCTGCTGCAAGTGCTCGACGAAGGTCACCTGACCGACAACTATGGTCGCGTCATCGACTTCAAGAACACCGTCGTGATCATGACGTCGAACGTCGGCGCGCGTGACCTGTCAAAGACGAAAGCGCTGGGCTTTACCAGTGGCGACGAGACGGCGAACTGGGAGCGACGCGCCGACAAGGTGCGCGACGAGCTCAAGAACGTCTTCAATCCGGAATTCCTCAACCGGCTTGATGACACGATCGTCTTCCACCCGCTCAATCGCGAGCACATCACGCAGATTGTGAGCGTGCTGCTCAAGGACGTCCGCAAGCGGCTGGCGGAGGAAGAGCTGACTCTCAGGCTGACCGATCCGGGCACTGACTTCCTGGTCAAGCACGGCTATGACGAGCAGTACGGAGCTCGTCCACTCAAGAGGGCGATCCAGAAATTCATCGAGGATCCTCTCTCCGAGAAGATTCTGATGGGCGAGTTTGCGCGCGGCGACGAAATCGAGGTCGACGTGGCCGCGGACGGCGCCGAGCGTCTCGACTTCCGTGTTCTGACAAGCACGACGAAGGCGTAAGTTTCTGGAAGAAGAGCGGCCGGCTGGTCCATTTGGACCTGTCCGGCCGCTCTTCGTGTATATTTGCGGACTATGCGATTTATGCGTCTCGTACTCGCGTGTACGGCGGTTGTAGCGGTCGCCTCCGCGGCCCGCGCGCAGGAACCCGTCACGGGTTCCTGCGCCACTCCGGACAGCATCGCCTTCCGCGGTCAGACCCGTCTAACTGACGCCGAAGTGAGGAGTTACGTCGGGATCGCCCCCAAGACGACAATCAGTGGCCGAACCCTGACCAAAGCTCTCAAGGATCTCTACGCCACCAACCAGTTCGAGGACGTCGGACAGAGTTGCGAGATCATCAACGGCAAATCGGTGCTCGTCTTCCGTGTGAAAGAGCGTCGTCTACTTACCGACGTCAAAGTGACCGGCGCTGATAAGGTCTCGCCCACGGCCGTAAAGGATCGCGTCGATCTTCTAATCGGCAAGCCGATCGACCCGGCGCAGGTGTCGCGGGATGTTGCCAGGATTGATTCGCTGTACCAGAGCGAGGGCTACTACCTCGCCAAGGTCTCGGTCGATACCGTCGCGTCCGGCGAGGCGACGACCTTGGTGTTTCACGTCGACGAGGGGCGCCGACTCGCCATTTCCGGCGTGGAGATCCGGGGCAATAAGGCGCTGGCCGCCAAGACGATCGTCGGCGCGCTCGGGACCAAGCCGGAGGGATTCTTCTGGTGGAAGAACGGCGAATTCGATCAGGACAAGTACGCTGAAGATTTGGCGAAGACAATTCCCAGCCTCTACGCGTCGCACGGCTACATCGACATGCAGGTGGTCAAGGACACCTTGATCATCGATCGCGAGAAGGGGAAAGCACTCGTTCGCATCACGGTCAACGAAGGTCCGCAATACAAGATCGGCACCTTCGAGGTCAACGGCGCCAAGCGCTTCTCGAACGAAGACATCGCGCGCTACTACCCATTCGGCGACAAGCCGAAGTCCGTGAAGCAAGCTGTCGCCGGGATCGTGGGACTCGGCGGGAACCAGGAAAAGAACGTCTTTGACGCGAACGCCTGGGAAGACGCCACCTCCAAGGTCCAGGACGCATATGGAAACGAGGGCTACATCTACGCGAGCATTCGCCCGATCGTAGAGCGCAGACGCACCGGTCCCGACTCGACACCGACGGTCGACCTGCGTTGGGATATCGATGAGCGGACGCCGGCGATCGTAAACCGCGTCGACGTTTTAGGTAACGACGTCACCACCGAGACGTGCATCCGGAATCAGCTCTTCATCCTTCCTGGCGACGTGTTCAACAAGGAACGGCTGATCCAGAGCTATCGCAACATCGCGAATCTTGGGTTCTTCGAGCAGGACATGCCGCCGCCGGAGACACGTCAGGCCAATGAGAATGGCGACATCGACCTGATCTTCCACGTCAAAGAAAAGCGGACCGGCAACGTCAACTTCGGCGCGTCGGTCGGACAGGGAACGGGCGTCGGCGGATTCGTCGGCTTCGATCAGCCGAACCTTTTCGGCGAGTGCAAACGCGGCTCGCTCCAGTGGCAATTCGGGCGGTACATCCGCGACTTCAGTCTGAGCTACACCGACCCGCAGATTCGGCAATCGAACGTCTCGGGCACGGTCTCGCTCTACAATCAGAAATCTCGCTTCATCATTCGCGATATCGGCCAATCGAACACGAGCGGCGGACAGCTGCAGTTCGGATTCCCGATTGGCGGATCCCGCTTCACGCGCCTGTACGCGAGCTATGGTGGCGAGCGAGTCTCCTACGGCGGCGACGGTTTGGTTGCAACGATCAACTGCAACGGCTGCTTCCGCTCGACGGTCGGCCTCACGCTCGATCACGACACGCGACTCGGAACTCCGTTCCCGTACACGGGAGTTCACGAAGATGTTGCTCTCCAAGTGAACGGAGGTCTGCTCGGCGGAACCTCGGCGTTCCAACGGTTGACGACGGAAATGCGTGGGTATTCGACGCTAGCGACGTTCGGCAAAGGCCTCGGCCCTGAGCCAATGGCGCTTGTGCTCGGGCTCAGCGCGCGGGCTGGCGCACTGTTTGGCGACCCGGGTCCATTCTTTGTGTCCCAGGCATTTTCGCTAGGCGGTGTCCAGTATGGTCAGCCGCTTCGAGGTTACGAGGAGTTCTCGATTACGCCAAAGGGCTATCTCCCGAACGCGGATCAATTTCAAGCGCAACGAAGCTCCTTCGGTAATGCGTACTATACGAGTACCGCTGAGCTCGGGCTTCGAGTCAATCAGCAGATGTACATCGATGCGTTTTACGATGCGGGAAACCTGTGGGAGCGTCCGCGGGACTTCGATCCGACCAGACTGTTCCGTGGTGCCGGATTCGGGGCCTCGCTCGTCACCCCGCTAGGCCCGTTGGGCGTCGATCTCGGCTACGGCTTCGATCGCGTCGACGCTCTCGGCCACAAAGATCCCAAGTGGCAGGTCCACTTCAAGTTCGGTCAGATCTTCTAATTCGGAGTTTTCATGCGTTCCATGCTTCGCGCGACGGTGATCGCGCTCGTGTTGTCCAGCGTCGCCAACGTCGCCCACGGACAGGCTCTCAAGATCGCGTTCGTGAATAGCCAGGCGCTCATGCCGGCGGCCCCGGGCTACGCCGCCGCCGAGTCGACGCTCTCCAAAGAAGGCGAGGGGTTCCGGACCCAACTTCAAAAAATGCAAGATTCCGTGAATAAGTTGCTCAGCGATTACCAGAAAGCTGAGCCGACGCTATCTGCGGCGACGAAGGACTCACGGCAGAAGGCAATTCAAAGTCTCGAGACCGATTTGCAGGCCAAGCAGCTCCAGTTCCAGCAGCAGTTTCAGGCGCGCCAAAACGAAGTCATGGCGCCGATCACTGACGCCGTGAAGAAGGTCCTCGATGACATCCGCGAAGAAGGCGGCTATGCGATGATCTTGGACAACGCGCCCGGCGCATCGAACATCGTATCGGCTGACAAGAACCTCGACATTACGGACAGGGTTGTCTCACGGCTTCGCGCGACACCGACATCGGCGGTCAAGGCTGCGCCGGCGGCGGCAAAGCCTGGTGCTCCGTCCAGCCCTGCGGGCGTTACGCGCCCGAAGCCACCGACCCAGTGATCTCTGGTACGTCGACGCACGGCGACGGCGGTGAGGGCGGATTCGTCCTCACCGCTGCGGCTATTGCGGAGGCGGTTGGCGGACAGCTTGTGGGCGATGCGTCAGTGGCGGTAAGCGGCGTAGCTGCGCTCGACCGCGCGACGCCGCGCGACCTCAGTTTTCTCGGCGCCGCCAAATACGCTCCACAGTTCGCCGTTTCGTGTGCCGGCGTTGTGCTCATCCTGCCCGAGCTTGCGGAGGCGCCTGGACAGGCGCCAGCGCGCGTCGTCGTGGAACGCCCGCAGGAAGCCCTTCTGGCGCTACTGCCGCGCTTTCAGCGAACGACAACGGTGCTGCCAGGGATTCACGCGACAGCAGTGATTGGAGCCGGCGTGCGCCTCGGCGCCGGCGTTTCGATCGGTCCTTACGCGGTCGTCGGCGACGGAGTGGAGTTGGGCGACGGAGTCGTCGTCGGGCCGCATTGCGTGCTCGGGCCAGGCGTTGTCGTGGAGGACCAAAGCCAGCTTGTTGCGTCGGTGAGCGTCTACGCCGGCTCCCGCATCGGCAAGCGAGTGACGGTTCACGCCGGGGCGCGCATTGGGTCCGACGGATTCGGATATGTTCAGCGCGACGGCCAGCATCTCAAGATCCCACACGTCGGCGGCTGCATTCTCGAAGATGATGTGGAGATCGGCGCCAACACGACGATCGATCGGGGCAGCATCGACGACACGGTGATTGGTGCTGGCACCAAGATCGATAATCTGGTCCAAATTGGGCACAACGTTCGCGTCGGACGCGCATGCCTGATCATGGCGCAAGCCGGCGTGGCCGGCTCCGTGCGGATCGAGGACGGTTGCATGATCTTGGGCCAGGTCGGCATCTCCGGCCACCACACGATTGGAAAAGGGGCACGGGTTGCTGCGCAGGCGGGAGTTTTTGGCGATATTCCGGCCGGCGAGACGTGGTCAGGCTATCCGGCGCGACCTCACAAGGAGGCGCTGCGAGCGCAGGCCGCGTTGTTCAAACTTTCCAGCCTCCTCCGACGCATCGAGCGCTTGCTCGACCCGAAGCCCGAATCAAAATGAGTCGTCGCACAATCGCGCGCGCGGTGTCACTCGAGGGAATCGGGTTGCACCTGGGCGCAGCGTGCCAGCTTTCGTTCCGACGCGCGAAGAGCGGCGCCGGAATCACGTTCTGCCGAACCGATTTACCCGACGCGCCACTCATCCATGCGTTGGCCGAGAGCGCGGTGTTGACGGAGCGTCGAACACAGCTCGGTGAAGATCCGGTGTCCGTTCACACCGTTGAGCATGTGCTCGCGGCCGTCATCGGCTGTGGCATTGACGACATCGAGATCGAGCTCAATGCCGCCGAGCCGCCGATCATGGATGGGAGCGCCGCGCCATTCGTTGAAGCGCTCTTGTCCGCCGGCATCATCGACCAGTCGGGTGATGTCAAGTATCTCGCGCTGCGCCGAGCGGTCTCGCTGACCGACGGCGATTCCGTCTACGAAGCGGTGCCTGCGCCGGACTTCGAGCTCAACGTCTCGATCGATTTTCCACATGCATCGATTGGTCGGCAGCAGGGCTGCTACCGCGTCACGCGCGACACCTTCGTGCGCGAGCTTGCCTCGGCGCGGACCTTCGGGTTTGTCCATGAAGTCGACGCGTTGCGCGGCAAGGGACTGATTCAAGGCGCGTCGATCGAGAATACAATCGTGCTGGACGAC
This sequence comes from Gemmatimonadaceae bacterium, assembly GCA_025934075.1. Taxonomy (GTDB): domain Bacteria; phylum Gemmatimonadota; class Gemmatimonadetes; order Gemmatimonadales; family Gemmatimonadaceae; genus JAQBQB01. The sequence continues at coordinate 5,639 of JAICYT010000120.1, read as the reverse complement.
GATGGCGTCATCGGCACGACGCTTCGCTGGCCCGACGAGTTCGTGCGGCACAAGGCACTCGACTGCGTAGGTGATTTTGCGTTAGCCGGCGCGCGCGTGCGCGCACGGATCACGGCATCAAAACCGAGTCATCGTGGAACCGTTCGACTGGTGCGCGCCATGAAAGAGGCAATTGCGAAGGAGACGACCGTGCTCGAGATCGAAGACATCATGCGGGTGTTGCCGCACCGTTATCCCTTCTTGCTCGTCGATCGCATTCTCGAGATCGAGGACGGGAAGCGCATCGTCGGCGTGAAGAACGTGACGATCAACGAGCCGTTCTTTCAAGGACATTTTCCCGGACATCCGATCATGCCGGGCGTGCTCATCATCGAGGCGATGGCACAAGTCGGCGGCGTGTTGCTCATGGGAACCGTGCCGAATCGCGAAGACAAAGTCGTCTATTTCACATCGCTCAACAACGTGAAGTGGCGCCGCCCGGTGAAACCCGGAGATCAGATCCGATTCGAGCTCGAGTTGCTCCAAGTGCGCGGGATGATGTGCAAGATGGCCGGCGTCGCCAAGGTCGACGGTCAGGTCGTCGCGGAGGCCGAGATGGGCGCGGTGGTGCGCGAGAAATGAGCGCAACCATTCACGCGACCGCATTGGTCGACAAGAGTGCGGAGATTGGCGACGACGTCGAGATCGGCGCCTTCGCGATCGTCGGAGAGAATTGCGTCGTCGGCGATGGCTGCAAAATCGCCGCGCGCGCAACGCTCGAGCGAAATGTCACGCTCGGTCAGCGTGTCGCGGTCGGTGTCGGAACGGTACTCGGCGGCGACCCGCAAGACCTCAAGTACAAAGGTGAGCCGACGCGCGTCGAAGTCGGTGATGGGACGACGATTCGCGAATACAGCACGATCAATCGCGGAACGACGCAGTCGTTCAAGACGACCGTCGGGCAGAACTGCTTCATCATGTCGTACGTGCATCTCGCGCACGATTGCCATGTCGGCGACGGCGTGATCATCTCGAACAACACGCAGTTGGCCGGCCACGTGACGATCGATGAGAAAGCGATCCTGTCGGGGCAGATCGGGATACATCAATTCGCCACGATCGGCCGCTACTGCTTCATCGGCGGGTGTTCTCGCGTGAACAAGGACATTCCGCCGTATGTGAAAGCCGTCGGCAATCCAATCAAGCTGTATGGCCTCAACGTCGTAGGTCTCGAGCGGAACGGGTTCCCCGAGGACGTGCGACGAGAGCTCAAGCGTGCCTACCGAATGTTCTTCAAGTCCGAGCTGAATCTGTCACAGGCTCGTGCACGTGCCGAGGCCGAGCTCCATCCGTATCCCGAGATCAAAGAATTCTTAGCGTTCTTCGAGCGCAGCGACCGCGGATCGGTGGTCTGATGGCGGTGCGCATCGGTGTCGTCGGCGCGGGCGCGCTCGGCTTTCATCATACGCGAATCTTGCGTGACACGCCCGGCGCGCAGCTCGTTGGTTTTCATGACGCCAGGACCGACCGCGCCGCGCATGTGAGCACGGAGCTTGGTGTGCGCGCTTTTGCGACGCTCGATGCGCTCCTCGACCAGGTGGACGCGGTGAGCGTCGTCGTGCCGACACCGGCGCACTTCGCGGTCGCGTCGCCGGCGCTCGAACGTGGTTTGCATGTTCTCATCGAAAAGCCGATCGCGACGACGCTCGAGGAGGCCGACGCGCTGCTTGCAATCGCCGCGCGAACGGGCGCGATGGTGCAGACGGGTCACGTCGAACGATTCAATCGCGCGGTACGGGCTGCATTGCCGTACGTCGAAGGACCGCGCTTCATCGAGAGCAATCGCCTCGCGCCGTTCAATCCGCGCGGATCCGACGTCGCCGTCGTGCTCGATCTCATGATTCACGACATCGATCTCGTGCGCACCTTTGTCGGCGGCGGTGTGAGCGCGGTGTCGGCCGTCGGGGTGCCGGTGCTGACACCATTCGTCGACATCGCGAATGCCCGCATCTCGTTCGATGCTGGTGCCGTTGCAAACATCACCGCCAGTCGCGTCTCGCGTGATCGAATGCGGAAGCTTCGCATTTTCCAGCAGAGCGGTTACCTCTCGCTCGATCTCGCTGCCGGCACCGGTGAGTTCTACCGCCTTCGCCGCGACGTCGATCTGCTTGCGCTCGTGCGCGACGCGCAGGGTGCTCAAGCGCTCGAGTCATTCGTCGAACGGGTCCCTCTCGAGGCGCCTGAAGGAGAACCGCTGCGCCTCGAGCTCGAGGCCTTCGTGCAAGCCGTGAGCGGAGATGCTCCGGTCGCGGTGACGGGCGAGGACGGCCGGGAGGCGTTGGCGGTCGCGTTGACGATCGTTCACGACATCGAGCGCACGTTTCCAAGCCTTTCCGGACGCGCGCCGGCATCTAGTCGTGCGTGACATTCTCTTTGTCGCCGGAGAAGTGTCCGGCGACGCGCACGCCGCCGGTGTCGCGCGCGAGCTCTCGGCGCGCGGTGCTCCGTTCCGACTGACAGGAATTGGGGGCGACGACATGCGTGCCGCCGGCGTCGAGCTCATCGAGCATGTCGAGCAGCTGGCGGTCATGGGATTCGTCGAAGTGCTACGGCACGTTCCGAAGCACTGGGCGCTGCTGCACGAGCTCAAACGGCGCATTCGCAATGGGAACGTCGCACTGGTCGTCTTGATCGACTATCCCACCTTCAACATGAAGGTTGCCGAGGCCGCGACCGCCGCTGGCGTGCCGGTATTGTATTACATCACGCCACAGGTGTGGGCGTGGGGCTCCGATCGTCTCGCGCGATTGGCGCGCACGATCACGAAGGCCGCCGTGATTCTCCCCTTCGAAGAAGAGTTGCTGCGGCGTCACAAGATCGACGCGACCTTCGTCGGCCATCCACTGCTCGATCGTGTTGCTGAGCTTCCCGAGCGAGACGCCGCGCGCGCGACGCTCGGGTTGTCGACGAACGATCGTGTGCTCGCGCTGTTTCCCGGAAGTCGCGAGCAGGAAATCGACCGACATCTCGACGCCTTTGTCGGCGCCGCACGCGAGCTTCAACGTCGCGACCCCGCGTTGAAAATCGTGGTGAGCGTCGCACCGCACGTGTCCGTGAGTGAAGCGCGATGCCCGTTCCCAATGGTGCGCTCGGCGTCGTTCACCATCTTCCGTGCCGCCGACGCGGCCCTCTGCAAGAGCGGCACGACGACACTCGAGGCCGCCGTGACTGGGTGTCCGCTCGCCGTCGCCTATCGAACGAGCCCCATCACGTACGCCGCCGCCAAATGGCTTGTAAAGATCCCTAATATTGGTTTGGTGAACGTCGTCGCGGGGTATCGTCTCGCGCCGGAATTCGTGCAGGATGCGCTCCAGCCCTTCGCGGTCGCCGACGCACTGAGCCCGTTGCTTGATCCGACGAGCGAAGAACGACGGAAGATGCTCGCGGGATTGGCCGACGTGCGTAGGGCGCTTGGAACTCCGGGCGCGGCGGCGAGAGCGGCGGCGATGGCGATCGAGCTGGCTGGCCCGGGTGGAAATGGGCGCTGATGCCCGGGCGGAGCGACGCATCGAGTGGTTGTCGCGACTCGGAGCATTGCTCGTGCGCGCACTCGGATGGACGTGGCGCGTTCGCGTTTCGTACGACGCCGACGTTCGCCGCTTGCGCGCCGAGGGCAAGCCGATCGTCTTCATGATCTGGCACGGACAGATGCTGCCGCTGTTGTATCATCATCGCAACGAGCACGTTACCGTCTTGATCAGCGAGCACGCGGACGGAGAGATCATCGCGCGCATCGCGACGCGGTTGGGATATCAGACGGTACGCGGATCGACGTCACGGGGTGCGGCTCGGGCGCTGCTCGGACTCGCACGGGTCGTCGGTGAAGGGCATGATCTCGCGATCACTCCGGATGGACCACGCGGGCCCGCGAAGTCTTTGGCCCCGGGCCCGGTCATCGTTGCGCAACGAAGCGGAGCGCCGCTCATCGCGGCGGCGGTGTCGGTCAGCCGAGCCTGGCACCTCAAGAGCTGGGATCAGTTCGTGATTCCGAAGCCGTTCGCGCGGCTGCAGGTTGCGTACTCGAGTCCGACGATGGTGACCGCAAATGACGCGCGCGATGCGTTGACCGAAGTCGAGAAGATGCGAGAGGCATTCGATGTCGCGGAACGGCGGGCCCGTGAGTGAGCGCGGATTCGTCGAGCGTCTGTGGTATGGAGACGATGCGGTCGCGTCTGCGGCGCGCATGGTTCTGATGCCCGCCGAGCGGATCTTCGGAGGCGTGGTTGGAGCGCGCGACATCTTGTATGACGCTGGCTGGCTTCCGGCCCGCGACACGGTTGTCCCCGCGGTCAGCGTGGGCAACTTGACGGTGGGCGGAACGGGCAAGACGCCGATCGCGGCGTGGATCGCGCGCGGACTGAAAGCGCGCGGCGCTCATCCCGCCGTCGTCTTGCGCGGCTACGGACAGGATGAGCCGTTGGTTCATCAAACGCTCAACCCGGCGATTCCTGTCATCGTCAATCCTGATCGGGCGGCGGGGATCGCCGATGCTGCGCGCGGTGGCGCAGATCTGGTCGTGCTCGACGATGCGTTCCAGCACCGCCGTGTGCAGCGGGTGGCTGACCTAGTACTCATCAGCGCAGACCAGTGGACGCCGGCCATTCATTTATTGCCAGCGGGTCCGTGGCGTGAGCCTCTACGCGCGGTGCGGCGGGCGACGTTGATCATCGTTACGCGGAAGGCCGCGTCGGACCGCGTCGTCGAGGCAGTCCACGAGCGTCTCGCGCGCGTTGCACCCGGGGTGCCCAGAGTGTCGGTGCGACTCGACCCGGGCGAGTTGACGAAGGCGGGCGATCAACCGGGCACGACGCCGATCGATTCGTTCAGAGGGAAAACCGTTCGGTCCATCCTTTCGATCGCTGATCCTGCGTCATTCGTTCACCAGATGGAAGCGCGCGGAATTCGAGTGAGCGCATCCATATTTCCGGATCATTACGCGTTCACCGCTGACGAGGTCTCCAAACTCGCGCGTGGTTTCGACCCGAGCGACGTAGTCGTTTGTACGTTGAAGGATGCCGTCAAGCTCGCCCCGTACTGGCCTCGCCTTGCGCCTCCATTGTGGTATGTTTCTCAGCAGGTGATGGTGGAGCGCGGCGTCGGTGGTCTCGAGCGAGTTCTCGATGATCTCGCGGTGTCACGATCTTCCAATTCTCCCACTGCCGGCTAGCGCCGGCCGGTATTTCTCCCCATGGCCACCGATCTCAGACTCCCTACCGATAAAATCGTTCGACCGGACAAAGATCATTTTCTCGACGAAGAGAATCCATTCGAAGCCATGATGTCGCGGTTCGATCGCGCGGCGGAGCTGCTCGATCTGGAGCCCGGTCTGTACAAGGTGCTGCGTCATCCCGAAAAACAGATCACCATCTCCATTCCGGTCATGATGGACAACGGTGAGGTGGAAGTGTTCATCGGACATCGCGTGCTCTACAACACGTCGCGCGGTCCGGCAAAGGGCGGGATTCGCTTCGACATGAACGTCACGATCGAGGAAGTGAAGGCGCTGGCGGCGTGGATGACGTGGAAGTGCGCGGTCGTGAATCTTCCGTTCGGCGGCGCCAAGGGTGGCGTCGTGTGCGATCCGCTCAAAATGAGCGCCG
>JAICYT010000016.1 GCA_025934075.1 Gemmatimonadaceae bacterium | reverse complement strand
GGTGACGACGGCCGTCGCGCGCGGCGACCTCGGCAAGAAGATCACCGCCGACGCCAAGGGCGAGGTGCACGCGCTCAAGATGACCATCAACACGATGGTCGACACGCTCAACTCGTTCGCCGCCGAGGTCACGCGCGTCGCGAAGGAGGTCGGCACCGAGGGAAAGCTCGGCGGACAGGCCGACGTCAAAGGCGTCTACGGCACGTGGAAGGATCTGACCGACAACGTCAACGCGATGGCGTCGAACCTCACGGTTCAATTGCGCGACGTCTCCAAAGTCGCGACCGCGATCGCCAACGGCGACCTCACCCAGAAGATCACCGTCGACGTCAAAGGAGAGATTCTCCAGATCAAAGACGTCATCAACAAGATGGTCGATCAGCTGAACTCGTTCGCCGCCGAAGTCACGCGCGTCGCGAAGGAAGTCGGCACCGAGGGCAAGCTCGGTGGCCAAGCCGAGGCGCCGGGGGTGGCAGGGACGTGGAAGGGATTGACCGACAGCGTGAACGCGATGGCCAACTCGCTCACCATGCAAGTGCGCAACATCGCCGACGTCGCAACCTCGGTTACGAAGGGCGATCTCACGCGACAGATCACCGTCAACGCGCAAGGCGAGCTCGATGAGCTCAAGACGAACATCAATCAGATGATCGCCAACCTGCGCGAGACGACGGAGCGCAACCAGGAGCAAGACTGGCTCAAGACCAACCTGGCAAAGTTCAGCCGCATGATGCAGGGCCAGAAGGATCTCGAGTCTGTCTCGCGGCTCATCATGTCGGAGCTGACACCGTTGGTGTCAGCTCATCACGGCGCATTCTTCATCGCCGATCAAGAGACGGACGACACGCTGCTCAAGCTCATCGCGAGCTATGCCTACCGCGCGCGAAAACACGTCGCGAATCGGTTCGCGCCGGGCGAAGGACTCGTTGGTCAAGCCGCGCTGGAGAAGCAGCCGATTCTCCTCCAGAACGTGCCCGATGACTACATCCAGATCACCTCGGGCCTCGGCGAAGCGCCACCGCGCAACATTATCGTGCTGCCCATTCTGTTCGAGGGCGACGTCAAAGCGGTAATCGAGCTCGCGAGCTTCCTGCCGTTCAGCCAGATCCACCAGACGTTCCTCGACCAACTCGCCGAATCGATCGGCGTCGTGCTGAACATGATTCAGGCAAACATGCGCACCGAGGAATTGCTGGAGCAGTCGCAGCAGCTCACGCAGGAGCTGCAGAGTCAGTCGAAGGAGCTGCAGCAGCAGCAAGAAGAGCTCAAGAAGTCGAACCACGAGCTCGAGGCGCAGGCGCGCACGCTGCGCCAATCCGAAGAGCTGCTCAAGGAGCAGCAGGAAGAGCTGCAACAAGTCAACGAGGAGCTCGAAGAGAAGGCGTCGCTGCTCGCGGAGCAGAACGCAAAGGTCGAGCAAAAGAATCGCGAGGTCGAGGCGGCACGCGTCGCGCTCGAGGAGAAGGCGGACCAACTCTCGCTCAGCTCCAAGTACAAGAACGAATTCTTGGCGAACATGTCGCACGAGCTGCGGACGCCGCTCAATTCACTGCTCATTCTCGCCAAGCTGCTCACCGAGAACAAAGACAGGAATCTCACGAAGAAGCAGATCGAATACGCCTCCACGATCTATTCCTCAGGCACCGACCTGCTGAATCTGATCAACGATATTCTCGATCTGTCCAAGGTCGAGGCCGGGAAGATGGAAGTCGATGCCGTCGACGTTCCGATGGCCGACGTTCGGGATTTTGTCGACCGCACGTTCCGGCCAGTGGCCGAGGAGAAGAATCTCAGATTCGATGTGACGATCGCGCCGGACGCTCCGCGATCGCTGTTCGTTGACGGACAGCGATTGCAACAGATTCTGAAGAACCTCCTCTCGAACGCCTTCAAGTTCACGTCCGAGGGTGGCGTGACACTGAACATCTATCGGCCCGACACAACGCGGCGCTACGCGAGCCGCTCGCTGGATCGCGCCGAGGGCGGCATCGTTGCCTTCGAGGTGCGCGATACGGGAATTGGCATTCCCAAAGACAAACAAAAGCTGATCTTCGAGGCCTTCCAGCAAGCCGACGGAACGACGAGCCGCAAATACGGCGGCACAGGCCTCGGCCTCTCGATCAGTCGTGAGATCGCGCGTCTGCTCGGCGGCGAGATTCGCGTGGACAGCGCCCCCGGGCAAGGGAGCACGTTTACCCTCGTCGTGCCGGTCCGCTTCGTTCCGCCGCCGACTCAACCCGGCAGCGCCGAAACGACCAGTCGCGAACCGCAACCGCCGAGCACTCCGCGTCCTTTCCGCGCAATGCGCCGCACGCCGCGCGCTACGCAGCCGTGGGATGATGACTCCGCCATCGCAACGGCCGAGCCGCCTCAGGAAGCTGCTGTCAACGATGATCGCGGCACCGTCGAGCCGGGCGATCGTGTCGTGCTCATCGTCGAGAACGACACGAGCTTCGCCAAGATTCTCTTGGACATGGCACACGACAAAGGGTTCAAGGGACTGGTCGCGCTCGATGGCGAAGTAGGGCTGAACCTCGCGCATGCTTTCCGCCCCGACGCCATTACGCTCGACATCGACATGCCGGGCATGGACGGATGGGGCGTGCTCGATCGACTCAAGCATCACCCCGAAACTCGACACATCCCGGTGCACATCATCACCGGCATTCGCGAGCGTCAACAAGGACTGAAAGCCGGCGCGATCGCCTACCTCGAGAAACCGGTGTCGAAGGAAGCACTCGAGGATTCATTCAACAAGATCTCGACGTTCATCGATCAGCAGGTGAAGCGCCTCCTCGTCGTCGAAGACGACGAGTCGCAGCGCAGGAGCATGGTCGAGCTGATCGCGGATGAAGACGTCGAGATCACCGCCGTCGGTTCGGCCGAAGAGGCGCTCGAGAAACTCAAGACGACGCATTTCGATTGCATGGTGCTCGACCTCGGACTCGCCGGCGGCAGTGACGGATTCCAGCTACTGGAAACGGTAAAATCCGATCCCGCGATGTCGGAGCTGCCGATCATCATTTATACGGGCAAGGATCTCAGCCAGGCGGAAGAGACGCGACTGCGAAAATTTGCCGAGACGATCATCGTGAAGGATGTGAAGTCGCCGGAACGATTGTTGGATGAGACGGCGCTCTTTCTGCACCGGGTGGAAGCACGTTTGCCGGAGCAAAAGCGCCGGATGCTCGAGCGGCTGCACACCACCGACGCCGTATTCGCCGGCAAACACGTGCTCGTCGTCGACGACGACGTGCGAAACATCTTCTCGCTGACGAGTGTGCTCGAAGAGCACGGCATGAATGTCTCGTTCGCGGAGAATGGGCGCGATGCAATCGCCAAGCTCGAGTCGACGCCGGGCATCGATCTGGTCTTGATGGACGTCATGATGCCGGGCATGGATGGATACGAGACGACACGCGCAATCCGCGAGCACGCGGAATTCAGAGGCTTGCCGATCATCGCGCTGACAGCGAAAGCAATGAAGGGAGATCGTGAGAAGTGCATCGAAGCGGGAGCGTCGGACTACATCACCAAACCGGTGGACACGGAGCAGCTGCTGAGTCTGATGCGAGTATGGCTGTACCGCTGACGCCTGACGAGGCGCTCGACGGGCCACCACTTTCGTACAACCCGGAACTCGAGCGGATCGAGATCGAGTTGTTGTTGGAAGGAGTGTTTCGTCACTATGGCTTTGATTTTCGATCGTATGCGTACGCATCGATTCGGCGGCGGTTGTGGAAGCGGACCGAAGCCGAAGGCCTGAGCTCGATCTCAGAGCTTCAGGCGCTCGTCCTCCACGACTCGGCGGCCATGGAGCGGCTGCTGCTCGATCTGTCGGTCAGCGTCACCGCGATGTTTCGCGATCCGGGATTCTATCAGGTCTTTCGCGAAGAGGTGGTGCCGCTATTACGCACGTATCCGTTCATTCGCATCTGGCATGCGGGCTGCTCGAGCGGCGAAGAGGTCTACTCGACGGCGATCGTGCTCGAGGAGGAAGGCTTGCTCGAGCGGACGCGCATCTATGCGACGGACATCAACGACGCGGTGCTCCAACAAGCGCGTGCGGGAATCTTTCCGCTCAACCGCATGCAGGAATACACGGAGAACTATATTCGCGCCGGCGGCAAACGCTCGTTCTCCGAGTACTATACGGCGAAGTACGACGGCGCACTGTTCAGTCCGTCGCTCACGCGCAACACGGTGTTTTCGCAGCACAACCTCGTTACCGATCGGTCGTTCAGCGAGTTCACCGTCATCTTCTGCCGCAACGTCCTCATCTACTTCGATCGGGATCTCCAAAACCGCGTTCACACGCTGTTTTACGACAGCCTGGTCATGCTCGGCATTCTCGCGCTTGGCAGCAAGGAGTCTTTACGGTTCTCGCAGTACGAGCCTTGCTACGAGAAGCTCCATCCGCGCGAGAAGCTGTACAGGAAAATCAGGTAGCCGTGGCATACGAGATCATCGTGGTGGGAACATCGTGGGGCGGACTCGCGGCGCTTCGCGAGCTGATCCGCGAATTGCCAGCGGGCTTTGGACTTCCATTGGTGATTGTCCAACATCGGCACAAGCGTTCGGGCCAACTGCTGCCGTCGCTGCTTCAGGACTGTACGCCGCTGTTCGTTTGCGAAGTCGACGACAAGGCGCCTATCGAAACCGGCACCGTCTACGTGGCGCCCGCTGATTATCATCTGCTCATCGAAGACGGACATTTCGCGCTTTCGACCGACGAGCCTGTCCGGTACAGCCGGCCATCGATCGATGTGACGCTCGTGTCGGCGGCAGATAGTTACGGCGAACACTCTGTCGGTGTCGTGCTCACTGGCGCGAACGCGGATGGCGCGCGGGGTCTCAAGCGCATCCACGATCGCGGAGGCCTGGCGCTCGTTCAGCTCCCGTCGACCGCCGAGAGCCCGGCCATGCCCACAGCGGCGCTTCGATCCGTTCCGAACGCCCGCGCCCTCTCGATCGAGCAGATCGCCGCCACGCTCGCGTCGCTCCCTGTGGAAAGCGCTCGCCATTCGGAGCGTAGATGACGAGCGCGGCGGAGCAAGTCGACATCCTTCTCGTCGACGACCGCGCGGAGAATCTTCTTGCGCTCGAAGCGATCCTCGAGCCGCTCGGACAACGACTCGTCCGCGCGCAATCGGGCGAATCAGCGCTGCGCTGTCTGCTCGAGCGCGAATTCGCCGTCATCCTGCTCGATGTGCAGATGCCTGGCATGAATGGCTTCGAGACCGCGAGCATGATCAAGGCGCGCGATCGCACGAAGCACGTGCCGATCATCTTTCTCACGGCCATCAGCAAGGACGAGGACTACGTTTTCAAAGGATACTCGGTCGGCGCGGTCGACTACATCTCCAAGCCGTTTCAACCCGAGATCCTTCGATCGAAGGTTCAAGTCTTCGTCGATCTCCACGTGCAACGGCGACGCATCGCGGAACAAGAGCAGCGCATTCACGACATCGAGCGGCAGGAGCTCGAGCTTCGTCACATGCGCGAGCTGCTGCAATCCGAAGCTCGCTTCCGGGAGATCGTCGGATCGGCAATGGACGCCATCGTTCTGTTCGACGCGGACGGCAAGATCTCGCTGATCAACGGCGCGGCCGAACGCATGTTCGGGACGACGACCGATGATGCCATTGGCAGCTCGATCGCGCGATTCTTCCCCGAAGGCGTAGGTGCCGACGCGATGTCGACCCTCTGCTCGACGGCGGAGCAACACCGAACGGACGCTCGCCGGTCGGCCGCTGAAGGTCAGCCACACTCGTTCACGGCGCGTCGCGCAACTGGTGCGACGTTCCCGATCGAGGCCTCGGTCTCGTGTCTCGATACAGCTCAGGGTCGCACCTACACGTTGATCGTTCGCGACATTTCCGAACGCGTGCGCCACGAAGCTGCGCTTCGGGAGCAGGCAGAGTCGCTCACCGAATCCGCGAGTGAGCTCAAGATGCTGAACGAGGAGCTGCATCGCCGCCAGCTCGACCTCGAGCGCGCGATGACGGCGCGCAGTCGCTTCTACGCGTCGATGAGCCACGAGCTCCGCACGCCCATCAACGCCGTACTGGGCTACAGCACGCTGCTATTAGAGCGTATATATGGTCCGCTCAACGAAAAACAGGCCGAAGGAATCGAGCGGACGCAGAAGGCCGCTCGGCATCTGCTCGAGCTCGTGAACGACGTTCTCGACTTGTCGAAGATCGAAGCGGGCAAGATCGATCTCCGGTTGCAGCCGGTGGAATTCCCCGGATTGATCGACGATCTCTTCGTGACCGTTCGACCGCTCGCCGACGAGCACGGGTCGTCGCTCTCGCTCGAGATCAAGGGCGACGCACCGATCAGAGTCGTATCCGATCCGCGACGCGTACGCCAGATTCTGCTCAACTTGCTATCGAACGCGATCAAGTTTGGACGAGGGCGCCCGATCAGCGTGCTTTGTTCGCGCACAGATGACGGCGGCCTGCTGGTCGAAGTGATCGATCACGGCGAAGGCATCTCCAAGGAAGATCTGGAGCGAATCTTCCATGAGTTCGTTCAGCTCGGAAAGACCCAGTTACAGGACGGAACCGGTCTCGGTCTACCGATCTCGCGACGGCTGGCCGAGCTGCTCAATGGCGAGCTGAGCGTCGATTCGACGCCCGGAAGCGGCAGCACATTCCGTCTTCGTCTGCCGGCAACGTCGGAGGCTCGCCCGCCTCTTCGACTTGTCGAGCAAGAGTTGCCGCGGGAAACCGCCGACGAGCGTGACACGGGTCCCAGCGAACGCGAAGAACGTGAGGAGCGCGAACGCCGTGTGGCCTCCCTCCGCGATGGCGTTCGACCATAGCATCCAGCCCCGCGGGCGCGTAGTTCTTGCGGTCCGTTAGTGCCCGCTTCATCATACCCGAGTGCAATTGGGTTCGACCTCAGCGGTGGTTTCCGTGCGCTCCGCATTTCGCCAGTTGATGCCGCTCTTTGTCATCGTGCTCACCCCGTCGTGTGCGCTGCATCGCACTGCGGCAGACGGCTCCAATGCAGATCGTTCCATCATCACGCAGCGGCAACTCGTCGAGAACCACTTCCTGACTGCGTACGATGCGGTCGAGGCGCTCCGTTCGAACTGGCTGCAGACACGCGGAACTGATAGCTTCGCGGCGCCGAGCGAAGTTCGCGTCTACTTGGACAACACTTTCCTCGGCGGGACGTCGACCCTCCGCGACATCGCCGTGAGTACGGTTTCGTTCATCAGGTACTTCGACGGAATTGCCGCGACCGGACGTTGGGGGCTCGGGCATGGCGCCGGGGTGATTTTCGTGTCGCAGCATCCGTTGTCGTCGACTGATCCAAGTCTCATCAGATCGGGGCGGGCGAGTCAGCGTCAGTAGCGATCCGCGTCCTTAACCAGCTTCCTGACAAAAGGTTGCGATGTCTTTTTGCTCTGCACAAAGAGATTTGGTCACTGTATCAATCCTCGTGAGCGCGATCTTCTCGGGCGAAATCCGCGCGCAATCTCACTACGTCGCCGCATCGGCCGGACCCCGCGGATTCCCGCTCGCTGTCTCAGCCAAGCCGGCCACGATTCTCGTGAGCGCGAGCGATTATCCAGGAGTGGTTCGCGCCGCGAACGACTTCAAGACTGATCTCGCCAAAGTCACTGGCCACGAGCCAAGCGTCGCGATCGACACCATTCCGCAAGCGCGCGTACTGGTAATCGCCGGCACCCTCGGCAAGAGTATGCTCATCGATCGATTGGTGCGAGAAAAGAAGATCGACGCGCGCGATCTAGCCGGACGTTGGGAGAAGTTCGTTACGCAAATCGTCGACAAACCATTTCCCGGCATCGACCGCGCGCTTGTGATCGCCGGCAGCGACAAGCGCGGCACGATTTACGGACTCTACGACCTGTCGGCGGAGATCGGGGTGTCGCCGTGGTACTGGTGGGCCGACGTCCCCATCGCGCATCAAGACAATCTGTTCGTGCTTCCAGGCCGCCACACCAACGGCGAGCCCGCAGTGAAATACCGCGGAATCTTCCTCAACGACGAAGCGCCCACGCTCACCGGCTGGGCCAAACAAAAATTCGGCGGGATCAATCATCAGTTCTATGAAAAAGTCTTCGAGCTGATTCTACGGCTCAAGGGCAATTATTTGTGGCCCGCCATGTGGGGCAATGCGTTCAACGACGACGACAAGCTCGACCCGGTCCTCGCCGATGAATACGGCATCGTCATGGGAACGTCGCACCACGAGCCGATGCTGCGCGCGCAGCAAGAATGGAAACGTTACGGCAAGGGCGAGTGGAACTACGAGCACAATGACTCCATGCTGCGCGCGTTTTGGGCACAGGGAATTCGCAACATGGGCTCTCACGAGAGCATCGTGACGGTCGGCATGCGTGGCGACGGCGACATGCCGATGACCGCGGGCAGCAACATCGCGCTGCTCGAGCGCATCGTGCGCGATCAACGAACCATCATTTCCCAAGTGACCGGCAAGGACGCCTCGGCGACGCCCCAACTGTGGGCGCTATATAAGGAAGTGCAGGACTACTACGACCAGGGGATGCGCGTCCCCGACGACGTCACGCTGCTCTTCGCCGACGACAACTGGGGCAACATTCGACGACTTCCAGCACACCGCGACACGCTTCGGTCGGGCGGTTATGGCGTCTATTACCACTTCGACTACGTGGGCGGTCCGCGCAACTACAAGTGGATCAACACGAATCCGATTGCGCGTGTCTGGGACCAGATGAACCTCTCCTACCGGTGGGGCGCCAAACGAATTTGGATCGTGAATGTCGGCGACTTGAAGCCGATGGAGTTCCCGATCTCGTTCTTTCTCGATTTCGCGTGGAACCCCGATCGCTGGCCGGCCGATTCACTTCCCGCGTACACTCGGCGGTGGTCCTCACAACAGTTTGGCTCGGCGCACGCATCAGAGATTGCCGACGTGATGACGACGTACCTGAAATACGCCGGTCGGCGGAAGCCTGAGCTGCTCGATACGGCGACGTACAGCCTCACCAACTATCGCGAAGCGGAACGCGTGGTCGCGGATTACGAGTCGCTGCTCGAACGCGCAAAGGCACTTTCAACAGCGCTGCCAGCTAATACTCGCGACGCGTTTTACGAGCTGGTGCTTCACCCGATCGAGGCCGCGTCCAATCTGAACGACTTGTACGTCACCGTCGCGAAGAATCACCTGTACGCGCTGCAAGGTCGCGCGATGACCAATGACCTGGCCGACAGCGCGCGTCTTCTGTTCGAACGGGACGCGGAGATCTCTCGTCGGTACAACACGCAACTCGCCGGCGGAAAGTGGGATCACATGATGGATCAGACGCATATCGGTTACACGTATTGGCAAGAGCCGCCACGCAACGTAATGCCGCGCGTCGACGTGATTCAGTTGCCTGTCGCGGCCGATATGGGCGTTGCGATCGTCGAACAGAACCGCCCCACATTCGTTCGCGGCTCGGGACGCGGCGGTCCATTCGCTTCGCCAAACGGCGCCGGCATGATCTCGCGCGAGCCCACGTTGCCGGGCTTCGATCCGTACCAACGACAGACATACCATCTCGACATCTACAATCGGGGTCAGACTCCATTTGACTACACGGTGCAGACGGGCGAGCCGTGGCTGATCGTGTCTCCCGCGCGCGGCCGGGTGGACAAGGAGCAGCGCGTTGCGGTATCGATCGATTGGAATCGTGCGCCAACTGGACAACAGCGTCAACCGATCACGATCAGCGCGACAGGCGGCAAATTCATCGTTCAAGCCGTGATCAACAATCCGGCGACGCCGAGGCCTGACGCAGTCGCCGGCTTCGTGGAAGGCGACGGATACGTCTCCATGGAGGCCGAGCATTACTCTCGGGCCGTCAGCGCCGGCTCGATCAATTGGCTCCGCGTACCCGATCTCGGACGCACCGGCTCGGCGATGACAGAAACTCCAGTGACAGCGCCCAGTCAAACACTGAGCCCCAGTGCGGCACGGCTCGAGTATCGTGTGTTCATGTTCGATAGTGGCGCGGTAAAGGTCGACGCGTATCTCGCACCCACGCTCAGCTTTTCCGGATCGAAGGATGGTTTGCGCTACGCGATTTCCTTCGATGATCAAGCGCCGCAGATCATCAACATCCAGTCCGATACATCGACTCGAACGTGGGAGAAGTTCGTCGCCGACAACATCATTGTCGCAACGAGCCAACATGCACTCGCGCACGCCGGCGAACACACACTCGAGGTTTGGGCAGTCGATCCCGGCGTCGTCGTTCAGAAGTTGGTCATCGAAGCTCGACCGATAGGACAGAGTTATTTCGGGCCACCGGAAAGCTTCCATCGTGACGTAGGCGGTCCAAACGCAACGATTGGCCAGAGGACGACCACATCAGCGCGCTTTGACTGGTTCACGTACGAAGGACGCGACTCGATTTACAAAACACTCAAGGCCGGGCCGTCGCAATACCTCAACCCGATCTTCGCCGGTTTCTACCCTGATCCGAGCATCACGCGCGTCGGCGACAACTATTATGCCGTCAACTCGAGCTTCGTGTACTTTCCGGGCGTTCCGATCTTCCGCAGCAAAGACCTCGTCCACTGGACGCAGATCGGGCACGTGCTGGACCGGCCGTCCCAGCTCAACGTCGACAGCGCTGGTATCTCCCGCGGAATCTTCGCCCCCGTGATCCGCGAGTACGCCGGCACATACTATATGATCACCACGCTCGTCGACCGCGGAGGCAATTTTTTCGTGACCGCGAAGGATCCGGCAGGCCCGTGGTCCGATCCGATCTGGCTGCCTGAAATCGACGGCATCGATCCATCGTTCTTCTTCGATGACAACGGAAAAGCGTACGTCATCAACAATGGGCCGCCCGTTGGCCAACCTTTGTACAACGGTCACCGCGCGATCTGGATTCAGGCGTTCGACCGCGCCACGAACAAGCTGGTTGGTCCGCGATCGGTGATCGTGAACGGCGGCGTCGATCTCTCGAAGAAACCGATCTGGATCGAAGCGCCGCATATCCTCAAGCACGACGGCAAGTACTATCTCATTTGCGCCGAGGGCGGAACTGCGGACCAGCATTCGGAAGTCGTGTTTCGCAGCGATTCCGCCACGGGGCCGTACGTGCCCTTTGCCGGCAACCCGATTCTCACCCAGCGACATCTCGATCCGGCGCGACCGTTTCCAATCACGTCGACAGGTCACGCCGATTTCGTCGAGACACCGACGGGCGAGTGGTGGGCCATCTTCCTCGGCACTCGTCCGTATGAAGACGACACGTACAACATCGGTCGCGAGACATTCATGCTTCCCGTGCACTGGGTCGATGGCTGGCCGATCATCCTGACCGGCACGCAGACTGTGCCATACGTGGTCGATGCGCCGAAGCTTCCGCGCGACGCCGCGAGTCCCGTCCCGATGAACGGGAATTTCACTCTCCGCGAAGACTTCAACGGTCCGTCCCTGGCCCCGTACTGGACGCTCATGCGAACACCGCACGAGCGTTGGTACGATCTCGACTCGAAACCCGGCTGGCTGACAATCCGCGCGCGGCACGCCGACATCGGCCAGCCGGCACAGCCATCGTTCGTTGGGCGTCGTCAGCAGCATCTCATTGCGTCGGCGTCGACAGCGATGGTCTTCGTGCCGAACGTGGTTGGCGACAAAGCGGGAATGGTGGCGTTCCAGAATGAGAGCCATTACTACTTTCTCGGCATCACACGTCGCGGATCACAGAATGTCGTGCAGCTCGAGATGCATAACGGAAAGGCGACGCCGGATTCGGGCGCGGTGCTCGCAAGCGTGCCGCTGCACCTTCCCGCCAACGCGACCTTGTATCTCAAGATCGACGCGCGCGGCGGACGATATGATTTCTATTACGGGACCCGCCCGAATGAGTGGATGCCGCTCATGCGAGATGCCGACGGCACGATCCTCAGCACCAAGAAGGCCGGCGGTTTCGTGGGGACATTCTTCGGTATGTACGCCTACTCCGCAACGCCGCAGTGATGGATGCGCTCGCGCTGAAGAATACGTCCGGAATGGAGGTGCGCTTCATTGCTCGGGGTGGAGCAATCGTTTCGCTGCTCGTTCCGGATCGATCCGGCAAGCTTGCCGATGTCACCCCAGGCTACGACACGCTCGCGGAGTACGAGCGCGACACACGATACTTCGGGGCACTCATTGGACGGTTCGCCAACCGCATGGCGAACGGGAGATTTACGCTCGACCGCGCGGAGTACGTCTTGCCGCTGAACGACGGGCGCAATCAGCTGCATGGTGGGCCGTGCGGATTTGATAAAGTCGAATGGCGCGTCGCACCGTTTCGAAACCCAGGGTGTGCCGGCGCAGTACTCTGCCATCGAAGTCCGGCCGGTGATCAAGGATATCCTGGAACGCTCCACGCCCGCGTGACCTACACGCTCACTGATGACAACGCGTTAACGATCGATTACAGCGCAATCACCGACCAGCCCACCGTTGTCAATCTCACGCAGCATCTGTACTTCAACCTTGCCGGCCACGACGCGGGCGACATTCTCGACCACGAGTTAACGCTCGCTGCATCGCGATATACTCCGGTCGACGCGACGCTCATTCCAACCGGCGAGCTCCGTGACGTGCGGAGGTCGCCGTTCGATTTCACCGCGCCGCACAGGATCGGCGCGCGCATCCACGACGACGACGAACAGCTACGCATCGGCGGCGGATACGATCACAACTTCGTGCTCGATCGAGCCGATGGCGCGGAGCCAATGCTCGCCGCTCGCGTAGTCGAGCCGCGGAGCGGCCGAGTGCTCGAGGTGTTCACGTCGGAGCCGGGGCTTCAGCTTTACAGCGGAAACGGGACGCATCTCGGACCACCAGGTAAAGGCGGTCACGCATATGTCCAGCACGGAGCGTTGGCGTTGGAGACGCAGCACTTCCCGGACTCGCCGAACCATCCGCATTTTCCCTCGACCGTGTTGCGGCCTGGACAAGAGTATCAGTCGCGCACCGTCTATCGATTCTCGGTCGTCTAACTCACCGCCTCCGACACACCATGCGCATTCTCGTCCAACTCGGCCTTGCCGCCACGGTCTGTGCGCTTGCCGCGAACCTTCATGCGCAACGAACGTCTCCGGACTATTTGAATCCGTCGCTCGCGTTTGACGCGCGTGTCAAGGATCTCGTCGGACGCATGACGCTCGAGGAAAAGGTCTCGCAGATGAAGGACGTCGCGCCGGCGATTCCTCGACTCAACGTTCCGGAATACAACTGGTGGAACGAGGCATTGCACGGCGTGGCACGCTCTGGTCTCGCGACGGTATTTCCGCAAGCGATCGGGCTCGCCGCCACATGGGACGACAGCGCCATCTTCAAGATGGCGACGGTCATCTCCGACGAGGCGCGCGCCAAGCATCACGAGTATCTGCGAACGGGAACGCATCAACGATATCAAGGCCTCACGTTCTGGTCGCCGAACATCAATCTCTTCCGCGATCCGCGATGGGGGCGCGGTCAGGAGACGTATGGCGAAGATCCGTTTCTCACCGGACGTCTTGCCGTGCAATTCATTCGCGGACTCCAGGGCGACGACCCAAAATACTTCAAGACCATCGCGACGGTGAAACATTTCGCGGTGCACAGTGGACCAGAGCCGGAGCGCCACACGTTCGACGCCGTCGTCAGCGAACGCGATCTGCGCGAGAGCTACCTACCGCACTTCGAGGCTGGCATTCGCGAAGGCAAAGCGTACTCGCTCATGTGCGCCTACAATAGAATCGACGGCAAGGCGGCCTGCGGCAGCGACATGTTGCTCAAGAACATTCTGCGCGGTGAGTGGCAGTTCCCGGGCTACGTCGTGTCGGACTGCGGTGCGATCGACGACATGTATCTCCGGCACAAGGTCGTCCAAACCGCGGCCGAAGCCGCCGCGCTCGGCGTAAAGACCGGCACGGACCTCGACTGTGGAAAGGTGTACCCGAATCTCGTGGACGCCGTGAAACAGGGATTGATCACAGAGGCCGAGATCGATACCTCGGTGACGCGCCTGTTTCTCGCGCGGTTCAAGCTCGGCATGTTCGATCCGCCGGAGTCAGTGCGCTGGGCGCAAATTCCGATCTCGACGCTGGATCAACCTGCGAACCGCGAGCTCGCGCTCCGCATTGCGCGTGAATCGATGGTGCTGCTCAAGAATCGCGGCGGTGTTCTTCCGCTCAAGAAGAACCTCGGCACCATCGCAGTGATTGGTCCGAACTCGGACCAGTGGAGAATGTTGCTGGGGAACTACAACGGTCTTCCCGCAGATCCAGTCACGCCGCTGCGTGGAATTCGCGAGGCAGTGTCCAAAGGTACGCGTGTCCTTTATGCTCGCGGCGCCGACCTCGCGGAAGGGTTCCCAGTGCTCGACGTCGTTCCTCCGACCGCGCTCCGAACACGAGATGGCAAGCGCGGTCTGAGCGTCGACTACTTCAGCAGCAACGCCATGACCGGCGCTCCGCTGTTCAGTGCGGTCGATACGACGCTCGATGCGAACTGGCATGAAGGCGCGCCGCGTCGCGACATGAACGTCGACGACTTCGGCGTGCGATGGACCGGGACGTTTCGCCCGCCGCACACGGGCACGTATCGACTCGGCCTGATCGGAACAGTGAAGTTCGCGTTGTATCTGGACGACAGCCTCGTCATTCGTTCGGTCTATCCGACACACGATCGCGAGTTTCCCGATCCGCGTCTGGCGCAGAGTGAGCCAATGCACCTCGAGGGTGGACGAGCGTATCGGATTCGCGTCGATGGGCAGGAGACTTACGGCGACGCGCAACTCCAGTTGCTTTGGTCGCCGCCGCACGAGACGCTCGAGTCCGACGCGATGAAGATCGCGCGACAGGCCGACGCCATCGTGATGTTCTTGGGACTCACGGCTCGTCTCGAGGGCGAAGAGATGCCCGTACAAGTACCGGGATTCCGCGGCGGCGATCGAACGAGCTTGGATCTTCCGGCGCCTCAAGAAGCATTGCTCGAGCGCATCGCGTCTCTTGGTAAGCCGACTGTGCTCGTGCTGCTCAACGGCAGCGCGCTGTCAGTCAACTGGGCGCAGGAGCACGTTCCCGCCATCGTCGAGGCGTGGTATCCTGGTCAGGCGGCAGGGACGGCGATCGCCAACGTGCTGTTCGGCGACTACAATCCCGGCGGTCGCCTGCCTGTGACCTATTACAAAAGTGTGAATGACCTGCCGGCCTTTGATGACTATCGAATGGCTGGTCGCACCTATCGATTCTTCGAGGGAACACCGCTCTACGCGTTCGGACACGGTCTGAGCTACACGACGTTCGCCTACAAGAATCTGCGCACGAGTGCATCGCAGCTCGCGGGCGACGGACAGATCACCGTCAGCGTCGACGTCACGAATACCGGAAAGCGCGCGGGCGACGAAGTCGTCCAGCTGTACGTTCAGCACGTGGGCTCGAAGGTCGCTCGGCCCAAGGAAGACCTACGCGGCTATCAGCGCATCACGCTGGCGCCTGGCGAAACCCGCACCGTCACGTTGCCACTTACCGCCGCATCATTGGCCTACTGGAATCCCGATACGCACGGTTGGGTCGTGGAACCGGAGCTGGTACGTCTCCAAGTTGGATCGTCGTCGGCCGACTTGCGTCTCAATACGACAGTGAACGTAGCGGGGAAGAGCCAATAGCGGCTGTTTCGAGTTCTAGAACGCTGCCTAGCTTCTTCGCGCTCGGGTCGCCCGTCGGCGGCGGCGCCTGATCGGTCGTCGCCGGCGGCCCGAGCAGCTCCCGCAACAACGGCTTGAGCGCATCCGCCCAAACCTGGTAGCCTTTGAGCGCCGGGTGCAGCTTGTCGCCTCCCATCATGCCGTCGAACAACTTGCCGTCTTTGTCCGCGAGTTTGTCGTTGACGTTGATGTAGCGAATGGTCTTGCCGTCGGCGAAATGCGAGATGTTCTCATTGATACGGTTGATCTCCGGGACGACCGCCATGTTATCGTTGCGCGGGAAGATCGCCGTCAGGATGATCGTCGCGTCGGGCGCCTTGCTGCGACAAAGGTCGATCAAGGCTTTGATGCCGCGCGTGATGTCGGCGATCTTCTCGTCGCCACCCGGCCGCGTGCCGACGTTGTTCGTGCCGCCGAGGATGACGATGACTTTTGGATTGACGCCATCGAGCTCACCGTTCTGCACGCGCCACAACATGTTCTGGATGCGGTCCGCTCCCCATCCGAAGTCGGCCGCGTTCCATCCAAAGAAGTTGGCGTTCCAATTCGCGAGGAACTGCGGATAGTCCGTCGCACCCCACCGGCGAGCGATCGAATTCCCCTCGACGTACACGTCGATCTTCCCCTGCGTGCGCTTTGCGAGAAGCTGCTCATGCGCGAGCATCGAGTTGGCGTCGGTGCGCGGAGTTGGCTTGTCGGCGCGCTGCACTTCTTGAGTCGCCGGTTGACCCGCGACCGATGCCGGCACCGGGGGCGCTGGCGTGTACGAGCGCTTGAAGAATCCGTCCGCCCACCGAATGAAGTATTTCCAGTTCGGTGCGTCGGTATGGCCGCCATCGTGTTGCCGCCACGCAAGCTGACCGTCGAGAAGGCCAACATTCACCGGCGGCATCTTCTCCGTGTTGTAATCGCCGGATGCGCCGAGGTCTCTTGCGCCGAGCAGGCGGAACACCGGACCAGCGGCGACGGCGGCCATGAAGCTGCCTTGATGATCGAGCCATTTCGCGTCGCCCTTCTCCGGCACGCCGTAGCTGACGAACGTGAGACGCGGCGCGCAGAGCGCAATCAGCTCATGCGAGTCGACTGGGATGTCAGCCGCGTTCTTGCTGCCGAAGGTGGCGTCGCTCGCGCCGTACTTGAGGAAGTTTCCAGCCATCCAGTGATACTCACCAGATCCGGTGAGACTCTCGACCGCTTCGCCCCAATTGCGGCGGTGAAGCTTCGCGCCGCCTTCGCCCGACGATCCGATGAGTACGAGCGCGAAGCGTTCGTCGAACGCCATCGTCACCAACGCGGCCTTTCCATAGCGCGATACGCCTTCGATTCCAACGCGCTTGGCGTTCACCGCGCGATCGCTCTCGAGATAGTCTAGCGCGCGCGATGCGCCCCAGCCCCAAGCGCGCAGTGCACCCCAGTCATCCGGCTTCCGCGGTTGACCTTTGTTCACCAGGCCAATGATTCCCCTCGTGAGGCCAGCACCGTTGTCTGCCTGAATACTCACGGGATTGATGAAGGCATAACCCCAACCGTCGACGAGGAGCTGCTCTGTCGCTGGCGCATCGCTTCCTGGTGCGGGCGGCGGCGCTGTGAAACCGCCTCGACCCATTCCCGGCGGGGCAGGACGACCGAGCGCCTGAGCAAGACTACCGCCTCTGAACATCATCATCACCGGCACCGCATCCTGTGCGTTGGCGGGAACGACCAGCGTCATCGCGATATCGACGTCGATGAGCGGATATGAAGAGTTGTCGACGTGCCCGGTCAATTGCTTTCCGACCACCTTCCTTCCGCCAACAGTCCCAGTGTCTGATGCGGTGACGGTCCACGTCACCTTCGGCACGTTCCTGGGGATGCGACCATACACCTCACGCTCGAAGTCTTCGACGATCTCGGCGCGTCGCTGCGGCCACTGCTCCGCGCGTGTGATCTTTCGTCCGCTCCTGAGCGTGAGCACGTCGGGCAGCAGCGGAAACGGATTTGCCTTCGTCTCGTCGTAGTTCGCGTGATTCGCGTCCTGCTCGTTGCCGCTCGGCCCCGGACGAAGCGCCTTGATGCCGAGCTGCTCCATCATCTGTTGATGATCTTCGGTGGCAGTCCAATTCTTTGGCGCGGGGATAGCGCCTTGCTGTGCATAAGTAGGCCCGGCGGCGATCGCCAGCGCGAGCACCATCGATAACGACTTGCGAGTCCACGAACTACGACTGATCATGACGATAGCTCCGCAACAAAACGCATGATTGTTTCAGCACGACTACTCGCATGCAATCTCCGTTAGTGTCCGTTCAATCCGTCAATTCCGTCCTCCCAATTTGTTATGACTTGCCCGAGCGGCAGTCTGCGAGAGCGTTGCGTGGCGCTCACCTATTTCGCGCTGCGTAGGCCATAACGATGAGATACGGACACAAACGGACTAAACGGACAACTAACGGAAGAACTCCGCTTGCGCCCATCACTTCAACAAATCATGGAGTGATACGTACGCCGGCTTGGCCTGATACGCCGCATCGAACACCAGTGCCGCGCCCCAACCTGGAAAAGCACTCGGCACCCACGACTCTTTGTCGGTGAAGCCCCACATTACCACGAGGTCGCATGCCGGGTACTGCAAACACGTCGACAAGACGTCCCCATACTCTTGGGCTTGCGTCTGCAGCTGCGCCGTGGTTGACGGCAGCGCCATCCGCACGTCGAGCTCGGTGATGTGAACCTTGAGTCCCATCGCCGCGAATCGCGCGATGTTTGCACCGAGCGTGGACGAGCCGCCTTTCGCCGCGGCGAGCGTGCGTAGCGGCAGCGTGTCCGTCGAAGGCGGAATTGGTTGCGTCGGCTGCTCATTTCCCGGCGTCGTCGGTTGCGAGTCGGACCCGCACGCGCCGATGATCGCGAGACAGAGCGGCCCATTGCGCGATGCATCACGACTCGAGCCTACGTGACCGGATCACTCTCCGAATCCCAACGCATGATGGCGTCCCGCACACCCTCGAGATGCGCGCGCATCCGCTCGGCGGCAAGGGTTTCGTCGCGGAGCTCGATTGCTTCGAGAATTGACAGATGCTCCTTGTAGTCCTGCTCACGCGAGAACAACCCGAGAATCACGCGCTGCTCGGCGGAGAAGAGATCGATGAGCACATCCACGAGCTGCGCGAGCACAGAGTTGCCCGACGCGAGCGCGATCTGCCGGTGAAATCCCATGTTCGCCGTGTGCTGTACGTCGTCGTCGCTGAAGCTCTGCGCCGCCGTGGCGAGCAGCCGACGCATTTCCAGCAAGTGCTCGGGCGTCGCATTCGATACGGCGTCGACCGCCGACTGCACCTCGAGCGAGACACGGGCGCGAATGAGATCGACCAGCAGCTTCTTGGTGAGCGTGCCTGCGTAGTCGGGACTCGCCAGAACAAGAACGTCTTCACTGCGTGAGACATAGACGCCGGACCCGTGGCGAATCTCGACGATGCCCATCGTCTCGAGCTTCTTGAGCGCCTCACGGATGGTCGGGTGGCCGACGCCGAAGCGGCGCGCCATCTCCATGATCGGCGGCAGGCGATCCCCTTGCTGATAATCGCCCTTTCGAATCATCGCTCGGATACGCTGCGCCAGTTTGTCGGACAGACTCTGTCTGAGCACCGGGGCGAAAGCATCTCTCATGAGACCGTCTCCCACTAATGACACTAGAATGTTGAAACTATGATGCCGCGCCGAGTTCGACTGCTGACGCGTCTGGTTCCGGCTACTTTTCTGCGCGCATTTGACGCGCCGTCCGGATCACGGCGTCGAACGCCAGCTTCGGGCTGTCCTGGCGATCGAACAACAGGGGATAGCTCACGCGCCCGGGAACCGGCCAATTGTTCAACCATGAGTCGCCGTCACCCACACCCCAGAAGGTAACGCGATCGATGACGTCCCGGTGCGCGAGGAACACTTGGAACAGCGACGCGTAGCGGGCGGCCAGCGCGCGCTGAACCGAATCGGGCAACCCGCTGGCATACGGGTTGGTCCTCGGATCCTGCTGGGCGCGCATGCTCACATCGGCCGTACGATTCTGCACCGCCGGCGGCAGCACGTCGACGTCGAGCTCCGTGATGTTGACTTTTACACCAAGCTTCGCCAGCGCGACGATGGTCGAGTCCTGCTGCGCCGGCGTCGGCCAATCCATCTTGTCGTGACCTTGCAGGCCGATCGCCGCCACCGGGACGCCTTGGGCTTTGAGCTTGGTGATCAGCTGCACCGCGCCGTTTCGCTTCGCCGCGTTCTCGACTGAATAGTCGTTGTAATACAGCTCGGCGGCCGAATCGGCCTCGTGCGCGTACTCGAATGCTTTGACGATGTAGTCGTCGCCGATGATCGTGAGCCACGGCGATCGCCGCAGCGTGCCGTCCTCGTTGAGGGCTTCATTGACGACATCCCATCCTTTGATGCGGCCCTTGTATCGTCCGACGACTGTCTGGATGTGATCGCGCATTCGCGCAAGCAATGTGTCCCGCCCCACTGGCTTGCCACTCGCGTCTTCGAACACCCAGCGCGGCGTTTGATTGTGCCACACCAGCGTGTGTCCGACGAGGAACATGCCGTTCTTCTCACCGAACGCGACGTATTGGTCTGATGCAGCGAAGTCGTACGTGTTGGGTCGAGGGTGCACGTGCTCCCACTTCAACGCGTTCTCAGCCGTGATCGTGTTGAACTGTGCCTTCACGAGGGCCGCACCGCGCGCGTCGCGCTCGAAGAATTGATCGGAATTCAATGCGGCGCCGACGCGGAACGCGCCTCGGAATGCGTCTTTGAGCGTTGCCGCCGGAGCGAGGCTCGGAGCGGGCGCTTGCCCGCACGCCGTGGCGAGGATGAGCGCGAGAACGATCGCCCGCCGCGCGTTACTTGGCCGCAACATGGATCGGCTCCGGGTCGGGCGTGAATGGCGGCGCGGCGAGCTCGTACGACTTGCGTCGCTCGCCCAGCTCGTCGGTGATCTGGATCTCGAGGTCCTTGTCTATCCTATAGAAGAACAGGCAAATCAGCCCGACGAGGAACGTGACAGCCGGGTAAACGCTCGCCGTCATGCGAATTCCTTGCAGCGCTCGCTCCGTTTGCGGGACGTTCGGCACATAGCCGTAAACCGATAGCAGCCAACCGCCGATGGCGCCGCCAAATCCAAGGCCGGCCTTGAGCGCGAACACGATCCCCGAAAACACGATGGCCGTCGCGCGCCGCCGATTCTTCCACTCCGAGTAGTCGGCGACGTCGGCCATCATTGCCCAGAGCAGCGGAATCGTGAAGCCGTACGCAAACTGCCGCAGCATCTCGATGATGAACATCTCGACGATTGCCGTCCGCGTGACGACCACGAACGCGGCAGTGAAGACAACCGTCCCCGCGAGGCCGACGATGAACACGTCGCGCTTGCCGAACCGTTTGGCCAGCGGCGTCGAACCGACGACACCGATGATCGTCGCCGCGAGCCCGCACACATTGAAGACGCTGAACAGGTCTTCGCGCTGCACGAAATACTTGAAGTAGTACACCATCACGCCGCCGCGCATCGACAGCGTGATGAAAACGAAGATCGTGAGCGAGAAAATCGCCAACCAGGGACGATTGCGCCCGAGGTCGGCGAAGTCTTGTCGAATGGAACTTTTTTGCGTCGGGTCGGGTTGAACGCGCTCCTTCGTAGTAAAAAACGTGATGACGAAAAAGACCACCGCGAGGGCGGAGAAAATTCCCATCGTGATCTGATAACCCTTCGCGCTGTTGCCCTGCCCGAAGTAATTCACCATCGGCAGCGCGAGACCTTGAATCATGAACGCCGCGCTCATCGCGAACACAAATCGATAGGACGAGAGACTCGTGCGCTCGGTCAGATTGCCCGTGATTACACCGCTCAGCGCGGAGTAAGGAAGGTTGTTCGCCGAGTACACCATCATCAGCGCGATGTACGTGGCATAGGCGTACAGCAACTTGCCTTGTGGACCGAACGGCGGTGTGGTGAACGCGAGGAACGCGACGATGCCGAACGGCACCGCGGTCCACAGGATCCACGGACGAAACTTGCCCCAGCGCGTGTTGGTTCGATCAGCGACGACGCCCATGATCGGATCGAAGATCGCATCCCACACGCGCACGACGAGAAACAGTGTGCCCGCGGCCGCGGCCGTAATGCCGAACGTGTCTGTGTAGAACGCGAGTTGGAAGACGAGCATCGTCTGAAAGACGAAATTCGCCGCGGCGTCGCCGAATGCGTAGCCGACCTTCTCCTTGACCGTGATCTTCGACGTGTCTTGAGCCATGAGTCGCGTCACCGGGTTCACTGGGTTCGGCGTTTAGCCTTCCACTCGCAACGTCACGGCGTGCAAGTCGCAATCGCGTGACGACGTTCCGACCATGATCGTGAATTCGCCGGCCTCGACAACGTACCGCATGTCGATGTCGTAGAACGCGAGCGACTCCGGCGTGATCTCGAGATCGACAACCAGCTTCTCACCGGGCCGCAATGAAATTTTCTTGAGGCCCTTGAGCTCCTTGATCGGCCGCGTCACCGAGCTCACGCGATCGCGAATGTACATTTGCACGACTTCCGTGCCTTCGCGTGCGCCCGTGTTGGTGACATCGACAAGCACGCGGGTCGAGCCGTCGCGCGAAATCGTGTCGCGCTCGAGTCGCACATTCTCCACCGCGAACGTCGTGTAGCTCAGCCCGTACCCGAACGCATAGAGCGGCGTCACGTCGTCGAACAGGTAGCCGCGCCGCGCCGAGGGTTTGTAATTGTAGAACGCCGGCAGATGACCGGCCGATCGCGGGATCGTGATGGGCAGCTTGCCGCCCGGCACGTGGTCGCCGAACAGCACATCGGCGACGGCGTGTCCCGTCTCCTGACCCAAATACCAACACTCGAGAATTGCGGGCACTTTCTCCGTCAGCGCACCAATCGCCAGCGGTCGCCCGTTGAACAGCAATGCGACGATCGGCTTCCCGAGCGCCGCCATCGCCTCGACCAGTTCATTCTGTCGCCCGATCAGCTCGAGGCTCGGGCGATCGCCCATATGCTTCCGCGACCACGCCTCGCGTGAGGTCTGCTCGTTTCCACCGATTGCGAGCACGATGACGTCCGCATCGTTCGCAACCGTCACGGCTTCGGCGATCTGGCGTCGATCTTCCTCCGCGTCGCTCGCGAGCACTTCGTCTTCGTTCCACGATCCCTCCCGTGTGATCTTGCAACCCTCGGCATACACGACCTTCACTCGAGCGCCGAGTCGCGCTTTGATGCCGTCGAGCACTGTGACGTCGTGCGTGGGCTTACCACTGTAGCCGCCGAGCAAGCTTCGATTCGCGTTCGGACCAATGACCGCGATCGTCCGGATGGCGCGCGGATCGAGCGGAAGCAAGCCGCCTCGGCTCTCGAGCAGCGTGATTGTCTCACGCGCCGCGCGCCGCGCGAGCTGACGATGACCATCGGTGCCGGCGACGCGCTCGGCTTCCTCGGGGTCGACGTACGGATCGTCGAACAGGCCGAGCTTGAATTTCCAAAGGAGCATCGGTGCAACGAGATCGTCGAGCTGCGATTCTTGAAGCGTCCCGTTCCGCACCAAGTCGACGAGATGCAGATAGCAGTCGGGTTCGGGCAGCTCGATGTTCACGCCGGCGCGCACCGCGAGCACACACGCTTCGGTCTTGTCGGCGGCGACGCCATGGCCGTGCGTGTCTGGGCGATCGCTCAATTCCCAAATAGCGTAATAGTCCGAGACGACGAACCCCTCGAACTTCCACTCGTCGCGAAGTACATCGCGCAACAGCCAACGACTTGCATGCGACGGCACGCTATCGATCTCGTTGTACGACGCCATCACGCTGATCGCGCCGGCTTTCTCGATCGCATCCTTGAATGGTTGGAGAAACGTCTCGCGCAACACGCGCATCGAGACGTTCACGGGGGCGCAGTTCATTCCTGATTCTGGCTGGCCGTGCGCCGCGAAATGTTTGAGCGTAGCAATAACTCGGGTCTTGTCGCGAAAGCTCCGATCGCCTTGGAAGCCGCGGATCGCCGCCATTCCCATCTGCGACACGAGGTACGGATCTTCGCCGAACGTCTCTTCGACGCGTCCCCAGCGTGGATCGCGTGCGACGTCGACTACGGGCGTCAGCGCCTGATGCGTCCCGCGCGATCGAGCCTCGTGCGCCGTCATCGCGTAGAGCGACTCGACGAGCGCTGGATCGAACGTCGCTGCGAGGCCGATCGGTTGTGGAAAGCTTGTTGCTCCGGGCGAGGCTTGACCGTGCAGGCACTCCTCGTGAAACACGACCGGAATGCCGAGGCGGCTCTGCTCGATGAAGAATTTCTGAATCGCATTCGTCAGCGTTGCTTGGCCGCGGGCGTCCTTTCCGCCGCCCGCATCGCTCGGGCGACCGACCTGTCCAATACCATGTCCTTCCACGAATGCGCGTCGCGCCTTTTCCAAATCGAAGTCGCCGCGTGCGTCGACGAGCTTGTCCGTCTTTTGCTGCCACACGCACATCATCTGCGCTGCCTTCTCCTCGAGCGTCATCCGCGCGAGCAGATCCTCGACGCGACGTTCCGCGGGAAGGTCGGCAGATTGGTAGGGCAGCATGCGATTACCGGTTGCTGGTTGGTAGGCGCACGCGTGTCATCCTGATGGAAACGAAGGATCTGCTTGCTGAACGTTCAACAGCAGATCCTTCGTTGCCGGGCTCCTCAGGGCAGCACGTCGGGTCAGCCACCAGCAACCACCTCAGTATCCCGGATTCTGCGGGTACTTGGGACCTGAAATCACGCCGTCGATCTGCGACTGTGGGATCGGGCGCAGCACGTGGAACGGCTTCAGGTTTGCCGCGGCGCGCGGATTGTACTTCGCCACGCGAGCGACGAAGAACTGTGCGCCCGGACGAACCATGTCATACCAGCGGTCGTGTTCACCGGCGAGCTCTCGCTCTCGCTCTTCCATGATGTAATCCAATGTCATTTGAGCCGGCGTGACATTGTAGTCGGCCTTGTGCGCCGGGCTCGCCGCGCGCTGATGCAGCACGTTCACGAACGACGCAGCCTCCGCCGTGTTGCCGAGACCAACGTCCGCCTCGGCGGCTATCAGATACACCTCGCCGAGTCGATACACCACTTCGACCTTCCCACCCTCCTGCGCGGTCAAGTTCGCGCGAAGGTTGTCCTGGAATTTTTTGAGCGATGGGAAGTGCTGCCAATTCGTGAAGCCGTCGTTGGCGTTGTTCCGATCGCCGCAATATGTCGCCGCCGTGGGATTCACCTGGTCGGTGGGACAGGGCGTGAGAATTTCATACGCCTTGCTCTGACGGAACGCATTCGTCACCGGATAGTTCGGCATGAACGCCGCAGTGTCGCCGACGTTGATCGTGGCGCCGCTGCTGCACGCCGGACACGTCCCCGTCGGATTCTTCACGTTGCCGACTGTCGCGATCCAAACGGTTTGAAAGCTGCCGTCGAAGCGCGTGTCGAGAATGTCGCTCGCGCCAGGCGTGCCAACCCACTTGTTCCAGAGACTCAGCTCATACGGCGTCGGCATTGCGCGACGGAACGGACGACCGTTGTTCAAGTCGCGCGGCGTGCCGACCCAGATGCCGTTGTTGTCGTACTGGCTCAGATACACCAAGTGCATGTAGTCGTACTCGTTGTCCGCATCGTAATGCGTCAAGTCATACGAGAACTGCACCGTGAAAATGAATTCCTTGTGATTCTGGCTGTATCCCGTGTTCTCGCAGTAGCCGGTGCGATTCGGATCCGCTGGACGCGCGACGCACCACAGATCGGCGAACACTGGCTCGAGCGAATATGCACCAGAGCTGATCACCGCCTTCGCGTCAGCAAGCGACGAAGTGAAATCCGCCTGCTTGCTCGGCGAGTATGGCTGGTACGCTCGCGTGAGATACACTTTGGACCGCAGCGTCAGCGCCGCGCCTCTGGTCGCGCGGCCGACGTCCGTCTGCGTCACCGGTAACATCGTCACCGCCGAGTCGAGATCGGCGAGAATTGCCTTGTAGACGTCGGCCGCCGGATCACGCACGGCAGTCGCAACGACTCCCTGATTCTCATGGAGGTTGAGCGTGACGTCGCCGAACGTCTGCACCAGCGTGAAATAGTTGAGCGCTCGAAGGAAGTGCGCTTCGCCCAACAACGTCGATTTGACGGCTGGTGAAATCCCCTGCGTATTCGGTCCGCGATCGAGCGCCGCGTT
Organism: Gemmatimonadaceae bacterium; assembly: GCA_025934075.1. Taxonomy (GTDB): domain Bacteria; phylum Gemmatimonadota; class Gemmatimonadetes; order Gemmatimonadales; family Gemmatimonadaceae; genus JAQBQB01. The sequence goes on along the minus strand of JAICYT010000016.1, from coordinate 8,259 downwards.
GAGCGTGTTGATCGCCTGATACGCGGGGTTCCACGTGTTGGCCAGTTCCGCGAGCGTGCTATTCAACGCGCCGTTGTACGCATCGAACACCTTGTTGTTCGATCCGGATTGGTCAGCGGCCATCCACGTGTCGGTGCCGACCTGCGTGAGCGACATCAACTGCTCGCGACCGTAGAAACCGCGCAGCTGACTGTAGCTGGCGACGACCGCGGAGTTGAGTCCGTCCGGTGTGGCGTAGTACTGACTGCTCACGCCGGTGATGAGCTTCTCGTCGAGATTCACGCAGCCGGCAAATCCGGCGACGAGCCCGAGCGTCATTGCGGAAAGAAGTATGCGTTTCATCGGTATGGTCTCGTTGCTCATGGGAGGGCTCGTCTACCAGACGATGTTTGAGCCGAGGAGGAGAGTGCGAACGGTCGGAACAGCGCCTGCTACCTCGGGATCGATGCCGATGTAATCGGAGTGGATGTAGGGATCCTGCGCAGTGCCATAGAGGCGCACGCTCTGCACGCCGAGTCGGCGCGTGAAGCGCTGATCGAACGTGTAGCCCGCGGTGAGGTTGCGGATGCGCCAGTGCGAGCCGTCGAGATAGAGGCGGGTCGACGCATACAACCGATCGACGGCGCCGGTCGTCGGCGCGGGATTCTTATTCGTCGGGTTCGTCGGCGTCCAGTAATCCAGGTCGGCGACGTTGTTGAATCGGCCGAAGTAGCTGCGCGGTGTGCCGTCGATGAACGTGTACTTCCACTTCGCTGTGATGAGGCCCGAGAAATCAAAGCCGTGATACGTGATGCGGTTCGAGAAGCTTCCGGTCCACGCGGGATAGCTGTCGCCGACAAAGGTGCGGTCGTCGGCGTTGATCTTGCCGTCGTGGTTGATGTCGGCAACGCGCGGATCGCCGAACTTGAACGTGCTGCCATTGGCGTTGAACGCCTTCATCGCGACAGAATCGGCGAACTGCCACACGCCGAGATACTTGTAATCATAGAACACTCGGCGTTGTGGATCGGTGCAGGCACCGCCGGTGATGCAAAGGTTGATCGGATGCCCGATGAACCAGAGGTTGCCGACGTCCGACGTCGCACCGCTCGCCAGCGCCGTGATCTCATTCTTGTTGTGCGCCCAGTTGATGTCGCTCGTCCACGACAGGCCGCGCCAGTTGCGTATGTTCAGCGTCGAGAGCGACAGCTCGACACCCGTATTTTTTGTCGCGCCGATGTTCTGGAGGGTCTGCGTGAAGCCGGACGTGACCGGGAGCAGGCGGGTCAACAGTAGATCGTGCGTGTTGTACTTGTATCCGTCGATGGTGCCCGAGATGCGGCTGTTGAAGATTGCGTAATCGATGCCGACGTCGGTCTGGTCGGTCTTCTCCCATCCGAGGTCCGGATTCGGAATGCTGCCGGGCTTGTAGCCGCGAACGCGCGTCGTGCCGAATGTGTAGAGTCGCGAGGCGAGCGTGCCTTCGGTCTGGTACGGGTTGATTGCCGTGTTGCCCGTCGTGCCATAGCTGCCGCGCAACTTCAGCGAGTTGAGGAACGTGAGGCTGCGCATGATGGGCTCGTCGCCGACTTGCCACGCCGCTCCGAACGACGGGAAGTAGGCCCACTTGTGCCCTGGTGCGAGGCGACTCGAGCCGTCGGCGCGCTCGGTGAACGAGAACGAGTAGCGGTCGGCGAGCGTGTAGTTGACGCGACCCATGTACGAGCGCAGCGACCACTCGGAGATACGGCTCACTTCGTTGCCCGCGGTTCCAGATCCGAGGTCGTACCACAGCTGCGTCGAGTACGGGAGATTGGTCGCGTACAGGGAATCCTTCGTGAACCGATCGTGCTGGATGCTATAGAGGCCCGTGATGTCAAACCGGTGAAGCGATCCCAGTGCACGATCGAGATGAACCAGGTTGTCGAGCGTGTACGAGAAGTCTTGTTGGTTGAACTGGCCGGCCTGCGGAGGCTGGCCCTGGTTCGAGCTGTTTGCCCCGAGGTTGGCGCAGGTGCCGTGCGTCCATGGTCCGTTGTAGCAGCCGTTGGTCAGCTGCGTGTAGTCCGGGCCAAAATTCATGCGATACGTGAGGCCTTCAGCGATCTTGTACTCGGCGTAGGCGGACCCGAACACGCGATTGACGACCTGCTGCCGAATCGCCGATTGATTCTCGAGCACCGGATTGATGTTGAGGGGATCATCATCGGGGCGCGGATCGAGCAGTCCGGCGGAATCCGGATTCATGTAGTTGAGCGGACGCCCGAGCGGCGTCATGGCGAAGACGTAGCCGTAGGCCGCGCCACCCTCGCCCTGATCCGTGTCGATGCGCGATCCATTCGTGGTCAGCCCCATGTTGAATCGACCCGAGCTATGGTCGATCGAGGCGAAGCCTGCACCACGCGTGTAACCCTGTCCGGGAATGAGACCGCGCTGGCCGAAGTAGTTGCCCGAGACGTTGTAGCGAGTGTCTCCGTTCGATCCCGTCACGCCGCCTTGTACGCTGCGCTGGAGTCCGTCGCGAAGGACGGCCTTTTGCCAGTCGGTCGAGATGTTGTTCGCGATCGCGAATTGCTGCTTCGCGGTGAAGATTTTGGCGAGGCTCGTGTCCTGATTATTCGCCGCGGCGGCGTCCTTCATGTAGCGGACGTACTGCTGCAGGTTCATCATCGGGATGAGCCGCACCGGAGCCTGCGATCCATAGTACATGTCAGTGCTGTACGAGGCGTGCATGCCGCCGTCGCGCGGCGCCTTCTTCGTCGTGACAATGATGACGCCGTTGGCGCCCCGACTCCCGTAGATCGCCGTGGCCGACGCGTCCTTCAGCACATCGATCGACTCGATCATCTGCGGATTGAAATCCTGAATGCCACCGGTGATCGGAATGCCATCGACGACATACAGCGGGTCGTTGTTCGCCGTGAGCGAGCGGACGCCGCGAATGCGGACGTTCATGGCAGCGCCCGGCTCGTTGCTCGACGCCACGATCTCGACGCCGGCGACGCGACCCTGAAGCGCCTTCATTGGGTCGCTGGTCGGAACGTCCTTGAGCTGGGCAGCTTGGACGGTGTTGACCGCGCCTGTCACGGAGCGAATGTCTTGAGTGCCGTATCCGACGACGACGACCGGATTGAGCTGCGCCGCCGACGTCGTCAGCGTGAAGTCGACGGTGACCGTCTGTCCGGCGACGACAACGACCAGCTTCGTTCCGGACGCGTAGCCGATCCCACGCGCGAGAACGCTGTGGTTACCCGCCGGCACGTTGCGGATGTTGTACTGACCGCCCGAATCCGTGACAGCGCCGAGGGTGGTTCCGGTGACTGTGACCTGGATGCCAGGAAGGGATCGACCACCATCCGTACTCACCCTGCCGGCTATCCGGCCACCGGCTTGCGCCTGCGCGACGGCAGCCGTCGCGGCAAGGGTGAGGATCGCGAGGAGAATCCTGCGTCCCATCAGTCATTCCTCCGGAAAGCGTGAAATTCGTGGGGTGGTCGCGGTCGTTTTTACGGCTGGGGGCGATTGAGCTATCGCGCAGTGGTCGTTACAAGTGATAAGATGACAACGTCGCCACACGATTCTACTGCCGCTGTCCGGCCTGTCAAGAGAATCATTTGGGACGGCGGATGCCCCAAAACCCGCCAGCCCACCCTATCAGTAGAGACGCAACCCCAACCGATTTCTCCGATGTCAGCCTACCTGATGCGCCCATCGGTCGGTCTCCAGCATGTTCGCCAGCGCGTGCTCGTCATCGCCATCACGCTCGCCTTCGGCGTTCAGGGCATCGCCGCCCAACCGGCGCCGCCGGCAACCTCGGGCGCACTCCGCCTCTCACGGTTGTTCGGCGACGGCATAGTCCTCCAGCGACGAAAACCGATCGCCGTTTGGGGTTGGGCACCCGCCGGCGCTCAGATCACGATCGCGTTTCAGGGCCGCACGACCCGCGCGACGTCCAACCGCAATGGCTCGTGGATGGCAAAGCTGCCGGCGAGCGAGGCAGGCGGCCCGTTCGAGCTGACCGTGCGCGCCGGAGACGCGCATGTCGACCTCCACAACGTGCTCGTCGGCGACGTCTGGATCGCGTCGGGTCAGTCGAACATGGAGTTCACAGTCTCGCAGGGGAACAACGCGGCGCAGGAAATCGCGGCGGCGAATGATTCACTGATTCGCCAATTCAAAGTTCCTGATTCGTGGTCGAACGATCCGCAAAACGATCTCGTTGGCGGTTCGTGGACGCCGGCCGATCGGCAGCACGTCGGCGATTTCTCGGCGGTCGCTTACTTCTTCGCTCGCGAGCTGCGCAAGTCGACCAAGGTCCCCATCGGCATCGTCAACACGACGTGGGGCGGCAGCAACATCGAGACATGGATCGGCCGCGGAGCACAACACATCAGCGACAGTGCGTGGACGGCGCTGCTTCGCGCCGAAGAGGCGCGCCTCGAGCAGACGCGTGCAGCATTGCGCGCAAAGCTCGGAGGACTCCCAACGAAAGATCCCGGATTGATGAATGGCGTCGCCGTTTGGGCCGATCCTTCGCTCGATGACAGCGGCTGGTCCGACATGCCGGTACCTTCGTATTGGGAAGATCACGGCTACACCGGCATGGATGGCGTCGCGTGGTATCGCGTCGCATTCGACGCGACCGACGCCGAGCGGCGCGATGGCGCAACGCTCAGCATCGCGGCCATCGACGACGACGACATCGCGTGGATCAATGGCGCCGAAATCGGACGCACGGTCGGGTACAACGTGGCACGCGCGTATCGCATTCCGTCGAATGCCCTGCGAGCCGGCCGGAATGTGCTCGCGGTTCGCGTGAGCGATGGCGGTGGAGGCGGCGGGATCAATGGCGCCGTGTCGATTGCGTTTGGCAGCGGCGCGCCACGCTCGCTCGCCGGCGTCTGGAAATTCAAGGTTGGCGAAGTCTCGTTCCAACTCGACGGCCAACAGATCAACAAGGTGCCGAGCGTTCTATACAATAGGATGCTGCACCCGATACTCCCGTCTACGATCATGGGGGTCATCTGGTATCAAGGCGAATCGAACGCGAATAACCTCCAACAAGCGGCAGCATACCGCGATCAATTCAGGACGTTGATCACGAGTTGGCGGCGCGAATGGGATTCCGGCCGCGACATGTTCCCGTTCCTTTGGGTGCAGCTGCCGAATTTCGGAACACCGGACACTGTACCGCCAACAGCCGCAGCATGGGCTACGCAGCGCGAGTCGATGACGGCGGCCTTGTCGTTACCGAAGACAGGGCAAGCGATCGCGATCGATGTTGGCGACGCGGACAACATTCATCCGCGCAACAAACAAGACGTCGGCTTGCGTCTCGCGCTCGTGGCGCGCAAGGTCGCGTACGGAGAGCACATTGTCGCCTCGGGCCCGGCGTACCGCTCGCATTCCATTCGCGGCGACACGATCGCCGTCACCTTCGACACGATCGGAAGCGGGCTGGCGAGCCATTTGACCAACGGACGTGTCGGCGGCTTCGAGATCGCGGGCGCCGATCGGCATTTCGTCTGGGCCGAGGCGGAGATCGTCGGCAATACTGTGCGCGTCTGGAGCGATCGCGTGAACAATCCTATCGCGGTGAGATACGCGTGGGCGAACAACCCCGATCGCGCGAGTCTTTTCAACCGCGAAGGGCTTCCAGCGGCGCCTTTCAGAACGGATCGGTGGTGACGGTCGACTAACGGGTCGCTCTACCGCGGCGGTCGCGAGTCTGTTGCGAGCTTGAAAGGCGCCGCGGGCGAAGGTCGCGGAGTCACCGCCCCGGGGCGCGTGGCGGCACGCGCCAAGCCAAGCGGTATACCGAACTTGTATGCCGTGCTGCAAGCGACTTAATATGCTGGTACGCGCACGGCCCACCTATCCCACCACCTCGAGCTCACCGGCCATGCTTCAGCGAACCAGGCATCGAAGTCGTCACTTCCGCGTTGCGGTCCTCCCGCTCGTTCTTCTCATCGTCAGCGTGGCCACTACCGCAAGAGTGGCGGCAGCACAAGGTACGGCATTTACGCTCGACGCTGCGCTCAACGCCCCCTTCCCCAGTGGACTGGTGGCTTCGCCGGGCGGTGCCAAGGTCGCGTGGATCTTCGATGCCCAGGGCAGTCGCAACATCTGGGTCGCGGAACCCTCGGCGAACGGATCGTTCACTTCGAGACAACTGACCAGATACAGCGGCGACATCGGGGTGGAAATCGGGTCACTAGTGTGGAGCCCCGACGGCGGAACGCTCGTGTTCGAGCGCGGCGGTGAGCCGAATCCACAGAGCCTTCCGCTCGGAACCGCGCCGGCACAGCTCTGGACGATTGCGTTGACCGACACTGCACCGCGACTGATTGGTGATGGCGGCTCACCCGCGATCGCGCCGAAAGCGCATGTCCTTGCGTACTCGGCCCGCAACTCACTTGTTCTGACCTCGTTGGATGGCACTGGGAAACCACAGCCGGTCGTTCGCGACATGGGACGAATCGGATCGCTCAACTGGGCGCCCGACGGCTCGCGCATCGCGTTCGTGAGCAGCCGCGGCGACCACAGCCTGGTCGGCGTGTACGAGCTCGCGCGCAAATCGATCACGTGGCTTTCGCCGAGTGTCGATCGGGACGTCAGTCCGATCTGGTCGCCCGATGGTAGTCAGGTCGCCTTCGTCCGAATTCCGGCCGCGGCGCCCGGTCCATTTTCATCGACGCGCACCGCCGAGCCGTGGTCCATTTGGATCGCCGACGCGGCAAGCGGCAAGGGCCATGAGCTCTGGCATGCCAACAGCGGAGCTGGAAGTCGATTCTATCCGTTGGAAGGAAATTCAGCGTTCGCGTGGGGAGCAGACAACCGAATTGTTTTCCCGTGGGAGGGAACGGGGTGGGTCCACCTCTATAGCATTCCCGTCACGGGCGGCGCGCCGGCACTGCTGACTCCCGGCAACTTCGAGGTGTTCAGCGCCGATCTCAGCTCGGACGGGCGCCGCATTGTGTATTCGTCCAATCAGGACGACTTGGATCATCGTCACATCTGGTCAGTGCCGGTCGCGGGCGGAACGCCGACGCCGCTGACGACCGGCCCGACGATCGCCGATCTCCCGGTGTTCACGAGCGACGGCAACTCGGTCGCATTCCTGCACGCGGATGCAAGGAATCCGATGCGGCCGGCGATCGTCTCGCAATCCGGCGGTCGTTTCGGCGCGGCGAAGGATCTCGCTCCACAAACCCTGCCGGAAGACTACCCCGGTGCCAAGTTCGTTGTCCCTGAGCCGGTCGTCTTCCGTTCGCCCGACGGAATGATGATTCACGGCCAGCTCTTCCTGCCGCCCGGAGAGTCACGCGACGCGCGTCACCCGGCTCTCCTCTTCTTTCATGGCGGCCCGTATCGCCAGATGCTCCTCGGCGCGAATCCCATGGGTGCGTACTCGTACATGTACGCGATGAATCAGTATTTCGCGAGCCGCGGATACGTGGTGCTGTCGGTGAACTACCGAGGCGGAACGGGCTACGGTCTGGATTTCCGCGTGCCGCCCAACTTTGGTCCGTCCGGCGCGAGCGAATACAATGACGTGGTGGGCGCTGCGAGTTTTCTCAAGGCACGATCTGACGTCGACTCGAAGCGGCTGGGTGTTTGGGGAGGCAGCTACGGCGGATATATGACGGCGCTCGCGCTCGCGCGCGGGTCGGACATTTTCGCGGCTGGTGTCGACTACGCGGGCGTGCATGACTGGAATGGTCTGTTGAAGGTCTACGCATCCGCGGGGGCACAATCGGCATCGGACAGTCTGGCGTGGGCATCGTCGCCGTTGTCATCGATCAAGAACTGGCGCTCGCCGGTGCTGGTGATTCAGGCGGACGACGACCACAACGTGCCGTTCAACCAGACGGTTCTGCTCATGACGGCATTGCGCCAGCAACATGTTCCTAATGAGCTGATCGTCATCCCCAATGAGATTCACGATCTCTTGCTCCATCGATCGTGGCTGACGTATTTCCAGGCGCAATCGGATTTCCTGGACAAGCACTTGCGTCGCTGACCCGAGACCGCGCGCCTGTCGATTCAGGGTCTGCTACGCCAATCCAGCCATGAGGCGCAACAAGCTCTCCTGACTCGCCTCGGCGCGCGACAACTCTCCGACGAGACGACCCTCACGCAGCACGAGAATCCTGTCGGAGAGCGTGAGCACCTCCGGCAGCTCACTGGAAATGACGAGGATCGCCGTACCATTTCTCGCCAGCTCCCCAATGAGCGCGTGAATCTCCGCTTTCGCTCCAACGTCGACGCCGCGCGTCG
>JAICYT010000162.1 GCA_025934075.1 Gemmatimonadaceae bacterium | reverse complement strand
TGTGGTGCTCAAGGTGGATCCGAACGAGGAGAAGATCTCGCTCGGCATGAAGCAGACGGAGCAGGATCCGTGGATGGTGCTGCCGCTCCGGTACCCGGTCGGTACGCGCATCTCGGGCAAGGTCCGCAACCTGACAAGCTTCGGTGCCTTTGTCGAAATCGAATCCGGCATCGACGGTCTGATTCACATCTCCGACATGAGCTGGACCAAGCGCGTGCAGCATCCGTCGGAAGTCGTGAAGAAAGGCGACACGGTCGACGTCGTGATCCTGAACATCGACAGCGAGAACAAGCGCATCAGCCTCGGCCTCAAGCAGGCAGAGGAAGATCCGTGGCTTCGCATCGGTGAGACGTATCCGGTCGGCACGGAGCTGACCGGCAGCGTCGTCCGCCTGATGGACAAGGGCGTGGTCGTCGACATCGGCAACGACATCGAAGGCTTCGTTCCGCTCTCGCAGTTGAACACGAACGGCAAGACGGTCGAAAGTCCGGCGGAAGTCGTCTACGAGACGATGCGTCTCGACATGCGCGTGCTCGAAGTCGATCCGATTCATCGTCGGATCGTCTTGGGTGTCACGAACATCCCCGAGGATCAGCCGCCGCGTCCGGAAGAACCGCCGAAGATCATCCCGATGGAGTCGGAGCACGACATGGGATATCCGCCGGTCGACATGTCGGCGATCATAGACGAGTAGCTCGCGCGACAACAGCGAATGCAGAGCGCCCCGGTGACGTTCACCGGGGCGCTTTTGCTGTTTCGGCTAGCACTCCACGATTCGACCTACATCATGAAGCGAACGACGCGCTCGCAACCGCATAGCGCGCTGACCCTAGAATCCCCCTCTCGCCCGGAATACCTTCCACGCCTATGACCATGCGAGACAAGCTCGACCTGCTCGAGCGCCGCGTCGCCGAGTCTGAGCAGGGCGGTGGGCCCAAGCGAGTGAAAGCGCAGCACGCGAAAGGGAAGCTGTCCGCGCGCGAACGACTCGACCTCTTGCTCGACGAAGGGTCGTTCGTGGAGTTCGACCGATTTGTTATTCATCGATCGCACGACTTCGGGCTCGAGGAAGAGAAATACTACGGCGACGGTGTCGTGACCGGTTATGGTCGCATCGCGGGTCGTCTCGTCTACGTGTTCTCGCAGGACTTCACCGTATTCGGCGGGTCGCTCTCGGAATCATTCGCTGAGAAGATCTGTAAGATCATGGATCTCGCGGTGCGCAACGGGGCGCCGGTGATCGGACTCAACGACTCGGGCGGCGCGCGGATTCAAGAAGGCGTCGTCTCCCTTGGCGGATACGCTGAGATCTTTTTGCGAAATACGCTCGCGTCCGGGGTCGTGCCGCAGATTTCGGCGGTGCTCGGTCCGTGCGCCGGCGGCGCGGTGTATTCGCCGGCGATCACCGATTTCATCTACATGACGCGCCGCACCTCGTACATGTTCGTGACGGGGCCGAACGTCGTGAAGACCGTGACGCACGAAGACGTCACGATGGAGCAGCTCGGCGGCGCCGACACGCACGCCGGCACGTCCGGGGTCGCGCACTTCGTCCATGACTCCGAACCGGCGAGCATCGCGGCCATTCGCGAGCTGTTCCGCTACATCCCGCAAAACAACGTCGAAGATCCACCGCGCGGGCGTGGCACCGATCCGCGTGATCGTCGCGACGAAGCGCTGCTCGACGTCGTGCCCGACAATGCGAACAAGCCCTACGACATGCACGACGTCATTCGTCGCGTCGTCGACGACGGCGAGTTCTATGAAGTGCAGGGCGAGTACGCACAGAACATCATGTGCGGCTTTGCGCACCTCGGCGCATTCAGCGTTGGGATTGTGGCGAACCAGCCTGCCGTGTTAGCGGGCGTCTTGGACATCAACGCGTCGCTCAAGGCGGCGCGGTTCATTCGCTTCTGCGACGCCTTCAACATTCCAATTGTCACATTTGAGGACGTTCCAGGATTTCTTCCGGGATTGACGCAAGAGCACGGCGGCATCATCAAGCATGGCGCGAAGCTGCTCTACGCATATTGCGAGGCGACGGTACCAAAGCTCACCGTCATTACGCGCAAGGCATACGGCGGCGCATACGACGTCATGTCGTCGAAGCACATTCGCGGAGACTACAATGTCGCGTGGCCAACCGCCGAGATCGCGGTGATGGGCCCCAAGGGCGCCGTCGAGATCTTATTTCGCAAGGACATCAACGACAGCGATGACCCGCAACACGCGACCGACGCGAAGATCGAGGAGTATCGCGAGAAGTTCGCGCATCCCTACGTCGCCGCGGGGCGTGGATACGTCGACGACATCATCGATCCGCGCGACACGCGTCCGCGCCTGATCGACGCGCTCGAGACGTTGCGCACGAAGCGGGATCGCAATCCCCCGAAGAAGCACGGGAACATCCCACTGTGACCAGCCGGATTCGCGAGCGCTGATGTTCAGGAAGGTGTTGATCGCGAATCGTGGCGAGATCGCGTTGCGCATCATCCGCGCGTGCCGCGAGTTGGGCGTCGCCTCGATCGCGGTGTACAGCGATGCGGATGCTCGTGCACCGCACGTGCGCGAGGCGGACGAAGCGGTGAACATCGGCGCGCCCCCATCGGCCGAAAGTTATTTGCGCGGTGAACGAATCATCGAGGCGGCGCGGCGGCTTGGTGCGGAAGCGATTCATCCAGGGTACGGATTCTTGTCGGAGCGCGAATGGTTCGCGCGGGCGGTGCGCGACGCAGGACTCGTGTTCATCGGACCACCAGCCGAGGCGATCGCGGCGATGGGAAGCAAGACGGCGGCGCGGACGCTCGCCGTCGCGGCCAACGTTCCAGTCGTCCCGGGGACGACCGAGCCGCTCAACGACGCCGCCGAAGCGCGCGCGGTCGCGGATCGGTTCGGATATCCCGTGTTGCTGAAAGCTGCCGCCGGCGGCGGCGGCAAGGGTATGCGTCTCGTGCGCGATGCCAGCGAAATGGAATCGTCACTCGACGCGGCACGCCGCGAGTCGAAGAACGCCTTCGGCGACGACGCAGTGTACGTCGAGAAATACATCGTCGGCCCGCGACACGTCGAAATCCAAGTGCTCGGCGACAACTACGGGACGATGCTGTCATTGAACGAGCGTGAATGCTCGGTGCAGCGCCGGCATCAAAAAATGATCGAAGAGGCGCCGAGCGTCGCCGTGACGCCGGAGATTCGCCGCGCGATGGGCGAGACGGCCGTTCGCGCGGCGAGTGCCGCCGGGTACGTCAACGCGGGCACGTGCGAATTTCTACTCGATCGCGACGGCAAATTCTATTTCTTGGAGATGAATACGCGTCTCCAGGTCGAGCATCCGGTCACCGAGCTCGTGACGGGCATCGATCTCGTGCAATGGCAGATGCGCATCGCCTCAGGCGAGCGGTTGCCGTTCAAGCAAGAAGACATCGTCCCGCGCGGCTGGGCGATCGAGTGTCGCATCACGAGTGAAGATCCGGCAAACGGCTTTCTTCCGTCGACAGGAACGATCTCCTACGTGCACGTGCCCGCCGGACCGGGCGTGCGATGGGACAGCGGGATCGAAATTGGGAGCGAAGTTGGCCTCTATTACGACCCGATGCTCGCCAAGCTCATCGTGCACGCGCCGACTCGCGAGGCGGCAGTCGAGCGCATGCATCGCGCGTTGCTCGAGTTGACGATCGAAGGCGTCGACACATCGCGCGACTTCCAGCTTCGAGTAATGGAGGACGCCGATTTTCGAAGCGGCGCCATCGAAATCCAATGGCTGGAGCGACGTCTCGACTCGCTGACGCATGCCAAGCCTCCGGCCGAGGTGACGCGCAAGGCCGCGATCGTCGCGGCACTCATCGCCGATCGAGACAGACTGGCTCCAGCGCGACCCACCAGCCCATCGAGCGGCGCGCCGACGCAAGATGCGTGGACCCGCGTCGCACGATTAGAGAACCTGCGATGACCAGCGCCGAGCTGACCATCGATCGCATCGCGGCGGGCGGCGACGGCATAGCACGTGCCGACGGAGTGGTCGTATTCATTCCGCGCACAGCGCCCGGCGATCGCGTGCGCGCGACGCTCGATACGCGGAAGCGGTTTGCGCGCGGCACCGTCGATGAAATACTCACTCCGTCGCCCGAACGCATTCAGCCGCTCTGCCATCACTATCGCGTCGACAAGTGCGGCGGCTGTCAACTGCAACACCTTCGTTATGATGCGCAGCTCGACGCGAAGCGCAGTATCATTCGCGATGCGCTGACGCGCATCGGGAAACGCGCCGTCGAGCTCCCCGAAATCGTTCCGAGCGAGAAGCAGTGGCGTTATCGACGTAAGCTCACCCTCGCGTTTCGTCGGCGCGATGACGGCGATTGGATCATCGGCCTGCATCCATTTGACGACCCAGTAGGCGTGTTCCAGCTGACCGACTGTCCGATCACCGACGACGCCGTCATGCATGTGTGGCGACAGATCATGGAGGCGCGCCGTTTCTTCCCACCGGGCGATGAGCTGCGCGCGTCGGTACGCGTCGCCGACGATAGCGTGTCAGTGGTCATGGAAGGCGGCAATGAGTGGCCGAGTCGCGCGGAGTTCTTCAATGCCGTGCCGCTGGCAACTTCGCTCTGGTGGAAGCCGCTGCATCGCGCCCGGATGTTGGTACTGGAGCGCGGAGCGGCGACCGCCGGTGCGTCCTTCGCCCAAGTCAACACGGAAGTCGGAGGGGCGCTGCACGAGTACGTCGTGGATCGCACCCGGTCGCAGCGCCCGCAAACCGTCGTCGATGCATACGCTGGCTCCGGCGCCACGGCCATTCCGCTCGCGCACTCGGGCGCACGCGTCATTGCGATCGAGTCGGACCGTGACGCCGTCGCACGATGCAACGCACTGCTGCCCGAGGGTTCGCGCGCGATCGCCGCACGCGTCGAAGATGCGCTGACCGACGCGCTGCCGGCTGATGTGGTCTTGATCAACCCTCCGCGGACGGGCATTCACGAGAGTGTGGCCGCAACGTTGCAAGCAATCGCTCCGGGTCCGCGCGCGATCATCTACGTGAGCTGCGATCCCGCGACGCTGGCGCGCGACCTGTCGCGCATGCCGCGGTATCGGATCGCGTCGTTGCGTGCCTTCGACATGTTCCCGCAGACCGCGCACGTCGAGACGGTGTGTGAGCTCGTTCCGGAGGTGGCGTGAAGTACGTCGTTCGGATCGGCGCCGAGGACTATGAGGTGGATCTCGACGGGGAGCTTGTTCACGTCGACGGCGGCGACGTTGCCGCTCGCGTCATGCCGATCGCTGGGACGCCCGTACGTATGGTCACGCTAGGCGATGCCGTGCACCGAGTGGTCGTGCGACCTGGCGCGTCGCGGGGTCTCTACACATTCTGGCTCGACGGCTATCGGTTCGAGGCGGAAGCGCTCGACGAGCGAACGCGCGCCATTCGCGAGCTTTCCGGCGCCGGTGCTGGTCCGACCGGACCGGCGCCGCTTGTCGCCCCGATGCCCGGACTGATCGTGCGCGTCCACGTGCAGATCGGCGATCAGGTACAACCGGGGCAGGGACTCGTCGTGATGGAAGCAATGAAGATGGAGAATGAGCTGCGCATTCAGGCGGCCGGGCGTGTGCGAAATGTCTTGGTTGCGTCGGGAAGTGTGGTCGAGAAGGGCGCGTTGCTGATCGAGCTGGAGTAGCGCCATGACACGCACGCCACAGCACTGGAGGAAATTCGAGATGCGCCGACTGATCGTCGCTGTCGCCGGATTGATTGTCATGAGCGCCGCGGTACAGGCGCAGCGGCCACCGTCGACGGACATCTTTCTCGCGGCGCTGTCCATCGAGAACGGACGCCCCGTCATCGGCACGCCGATCAACGTCACGAAGCGTCCGGGCTACGATAATCAGCCGTCATTTACGCCCGACGCGCACGCGTTTCTCTTCACGTCGACGCACGACGACGGCCAATCGGACATCTACCGCTACGACCTTGCGTCGACGCAGATCACGCGCGTCACGACCACGCCCGAGAGCGAATATTCGGCGACCGTGATGCCGGGCGGAAAGCGATTTTCCGTCGTGCGCGTCGAATCAGATTCGACGCAACGCCTATGGAGCTTCGCGCTCGACGGCTCCGATCCGCAATTGTTGCTCGAGACGGTCAAGCCGGTGGGCTATTACGCCTGGATCGACGCCAGCAACCTCGCGCTCTTCGTTCTCGGGAAACCGAATGCGCTCGTGCATGCGGACGTTCGAACCGGCCGAGCCGATACATTGTCTCGCGACATCGGACGATCACTGCAGCCGCTGCCGAGCGGGGGCGGATTCTCGTTCGTCGCCCACGTCGATTCGGTCTCGAGCGTGCGGGTCGTGCAGTGGCCGGCGAATTCGCGCCGCGCCGAGGTCTCACTACCGCGCGGCGGCGAGGACTTCGCATGGGTGACGCGCGATGTGATTCTGGCGTCGGCGGGATCGAAGCTGCTCTACTGGCGTCGAGGCATGCGTGCGATGGTCGACGTCGAAGATTTTGCTGCGGATGGACTGACGAACATCACTCGGCTCGCGGTCAGTCCGGACAGGAAATGGCTGGCGATCGTCGCAGTTCCGTCGCGATGACCCTGGTTTTCTTCGTCTGATTCGCCGCGGCTTCGCCGATATTCCCCTTGTCGCGGCAGGGGACGCCTGCGCGATACATTCAAACGGCGCGTCCAAGTTGACATGCCGCAAGTGATTACCTAACTTATAGGTCTGTCAAAAAACGCCTTCGATGGCTGCCGAAACCCGGGTTGCATCCCGCACCGGTGAGGCGAAGGACCTCTTTGTTGGGCAAGATCATGAAGACTTTTTCGGCCACTCCGAACGATATCGAACAGGAGTGGTACATCGTAGACGCCGACGGCATGGTCCTCGGTCGTCTCGCCACCGAAGTCGCGCGCGTCATTCGGGGCAAGCACAAACCAATCTTCACGCCGCACATGGATACCGGTGACAACGTCATCGTGATCAATGCGTCGAAGGTCCGTGTCACCGGCCGCAAGGCCGAACAGAAAAACTACTTCCATCACACGGGCTACATGGGGCACGAGCGTTACACGCCGTACGGCACCATGATCGCCAAGCATCCTGAGCGTGTGATCGAGAAGGCCGTGTACGGAATGCTGCCCAAGACCGCTCTTGGCCGTCAGGTTCTGCGCCGCAAGCTTCGCGTCTACGCGAACGCCGAGCATCCGCACGTCGCGCAGCAGCCCAAGCCGTTGACCTTCAACAAGAGCGAGAAGTAATCCATGGCCGACATGCAAACGGTTCACGCCATCGGTCGCCGCAAAGAGGCGGTGTGCCGCGTCTTCATCAAGCCCGGTTCGGGCAAGTGGGATGTCAACGGACGCACGCTCGGTGATTTCTTCCCGCGCCCGTCGCACGTCTCATCGATTCAACAGCCATTCGTCGCGACCGACACCCTCGGCCGCTTCGACGTGAAAGCCAACGTCGATGGTGGTGGGAACACCGGTCAGGCTGGTGCGCTCCGTCTCGCCGTTGCACGCGCCCTCGTCAAGATCGACGAAGCGCACCGCCGTAAGCTTCGCGACTTGGGTCTCCTCACGCGCGACGCACGCTCCGTCGAGCGGAAGAAGCCAGGCCGTCCGAAGGCCCGTAAGCGTTTCCAGTTCAGCAAGCGATAGATCGTCATCCCGAGCGAAGCGAAGGATCTGCCGTTCATTCACGTTGTTTCCGAGAGCAGATCCTTCGGCGGCACGCTCCTCAGGACGACAAGGCAGAGCAGCAACCGATCTCATAGGGCTCCCGAGTCTCGATCAGGTGCTGGGCAACCAGTCGATCAGACGCTGACGGCTCCCGACGTCTAAAACCAAACCGAGGTTCGTTTCGACCATGGCAGAGCAGCAACAGTCGTCCACCAACGCGCCGACGCTCGAGGCACTCCTCGCGGCGGGCGTCCACTTCGGGCACCAGACCCGTCGCTGGAATCCCAAGATGCGCCGGTTCATTTTCGCCGAGCGTAATGGGATTCACATCATCGATCTCCAAAAGACGCTTCGGCAAATCGAGATCGCACAGAAGCTGGCCCGCGACGTCATCCTGCGCGGCGAGAACGTGCTCTTCGTCTGCACCAAGCCGCAGCTCGCCGGCATCGTGCGCGCTGAGGCCGAGCGTGCCAGCGCACTCTTCATCACCGAACGCTGGCTCGGCGGTCTCTTGACCAATTATCAGACGGTCAAGAAGCAGGTTCGCCGCATGAAGGAGCTCGAGACGGGCACGGAAGAAGGCGGCGAGTTCGAGAACTACACCAAGAAAGAGCAACTCATGCTTCGTCGTGAGCGCGAAAAGCTCTCGAAGTATTTGAACGGCATTCGCAACATGAACCGTCTTCCGGGCCTCATGTTCGTCGTCGACTCCAAGAAGGAGCGCATCGGCGTCAGCGAAGGCAACAAGCTGAGCATCCCGATCATCGCTATCGTCGACACGAACGCCGATCCGGACCTCATTCAGGTCCCGATCGCCGGCAACGACGATGCGATTCGCTCGGTCGAGCTCATCACCAAAGCGATCGCCGATGCGATCGTCGAGGCTCGCCGCGAAGCTCCAGTGCGCGAAGAGACCGAGGAAGGCGAGAGCTACACCTACAGCTCCGACCGGGGCGCCGAGCCAGCCGGTGGTGAAGAAGAGCGCAAGCGTCGTCGTCGTCCGCGTCGTCGTCGCGCCAAGCCCGAAGCGATCGCCGCGCGCCTCAAAGGCCCGGGCGAAGGTGAGGCCGCCGAAGGCGCTGAAGGTGCCGCCGAGCCGGCCGGCGAAGTTGAGTAATCGCCAAGGCGGCGGGCCATCACCCGTCTTTTGACCTGCCTTTTGAGGACCGAGTAGTATTGATACGCCGCCGGACGCATTGCCCGGCGGCGTTTCCACGAACACCGTACGCTGGATCAGACCAATGGGAATTACCGCGAAAGACGTAGCCGCCCTCCGTGAGCGAACCGGAGCCGGCATGATGGATTGCAAGAAAGCGCTCGAGGAGACGAACGGCGAACTCGACAAAGCGGTCGAGCTGCTCCGCTCCAAGGGGGCGGCGAAGGCCGAGAAGCGCTCGGGCCGCCAGACGAAAGAAGGCGTCATCGGCAGCTACATCCACCACAATGGCAAGATCGCCGTGCTGGTCGAGATCAACTGCGAGACCGACTTCGTCGCGCGCACGGAGGACTTCCAGCAACTCGGCAAGTACCTCGCCGAGCATATCGCCGCTGCCGCGCCGTTGGCGGTGGACAAGGATCAGGTACCGCAGGAGAAGGTCGACTCCGAGCGCCGCATCTTCGTTCAGCAGGTGAAGGACGAGGGCAAGCCGGAGCACATGATCGACAAGATCGTCGAGGGGAAGGTCCAAGCC
>JAICYT010000147.1 GCA_025934075.1 Gemmatimonadaceae bacterium | reverse complement strand
GAGGTGACCACGTTCGTCCGGACCGCCACCGAGCTGCGGCGGACGGTGGGGCGCGAGCCGTTCGAGCTCGGGGCCGGCGACACCTACTTCGTCACCTTCCTCAAGGATCGGCCCTCGCCCGCTCGGGCCAAGGCGTTCTCGCCAGAAGTGAAGATCGCTTCCCTGCTCGGCGCCGTCTCGTTGCTGGTGCTGTTGATCGCCTGCTCCAACGCGACGAATCTGATGCTTGCCCGCTGCATTCGTCGTCGTCGCGAGATCGGCATCCGCATGGCCCTCGGCGTCTCTCGTCGACGTCTCGTCGCCAGTTTACTAACGGACGCGATGCTGCTCGCAATGCTCGGCGGCATCGCCGCCATCGTCGTCGCCGCGGCCGGTGAAGCGCTCATGCGCGATGTGTTGCTCCAGGGCGCAGTGTGGAACGGCGGCGTGATCGACGAGCGAACTCTCGCGTTCATCGCATGCGCGGCAATTCTCGCCGGACTTTTCACCGGGCTCGTTCCGGCGGTCGTGCTGCTTCGACGCTTCGACCTCTCGCGCGCGATCGGAGAGGGACGGCAGTCGGGTGGGGTTCACCGGCAGCGCGCGATCTCATCGCTCGTCGTGACGCAAGCCGCACTGTCGGGCGTCCTGCTGATCGGCGCGTCGCTCTTTGCGCGCAGCCTCGCGAATGTGCGAGCGGTCCCGCTTGGCGTCGACATGGACCACACGGTCGTCGTCTCGCTCGATCATGAAACACTAAAGATGCCTCTGCCCCGCGCGGATGCACTCTTTGCCGAGCTGCGCGCCGCTGTCGCTCGGGTTCCGGGGATCGCCGGCGTCGCTGTCGCGGAGGGTGTGCCGTTCAGTCAATGGTTTCTCAGCACACGGCTCAGCGTTCCAGGCCGCCCGCCGAACGCGCCCGCAATCCAACGCGGCGCGTTCATTCGCGCCGTCACCAGCTCGTACTTTTCGACCATTGGCACTCGCATCGTTCAAGGGCGCGCATTTGCGGAGGCCGACGACCGTGAGAGCGGCGAACAATTGGCCATCATCAGCGCCGAGATCGCGACCGCTTTGTGGCCCGACGGCGCCGCCGTTGGTCGCTGTGTGCGACTGGGCGCCGACTCGATGCCCTGCCGGCGCATCGTTGGAGTTGCGGAGAATACGCAGGAGTCAGCCCTGGGGCCGAGCACTCCGGAATCCGCATACGGCGACATTGTGTACGTGCCGCTCAGCCAGGGTCGTCACACTATTGGCGCGCGGACGCTGATAGCGCGCGCTATCGTGTCGCCGACTGATATCATTCCAGCGATTCGCACGGCGGTACAGAGGGTCGAGCCGAACATGCCGCTCACCGACGTCTGGTCTATGCAGTCGCGCCACGAGCCGGAGCTGAGACCGTGGCGACTCGGCGCAACGATGTTCGGGCTGTTTGGAGCGCTGGCGTTGGTTTTGGCCGCGCTCGGATTGTACAGCGTCATTGGCTACAGTGTCACGCAGCGTGCGGGCGAAATGGGGATTCGCATTGCCCTCGGCGGTCGGAGAAAGGACATCCTTTCGCTCGTTGGAATGCAGGGCGCGTTGCTCGCGGGCGTCGGCATAGCGGTTGCGACGACCAGCGCGGCGATTCTCGCGCCACTCGTTCAGCCGTTGCTCTTTCACACGCCGGCGCGCTCAGTTGCGGTGTACGCGCTCGTGGGCGGAGTAGTGGTCGCCGTCGCGATCGCCGCGAGCTTGATCCCGGCCGCTCGTGCTGCGCGCATCGATCCCATGTCCGTCATACGATCGGAATGATGCGCGGCCTCACGATCGCGCTCATCGCCGCGTGGTCGTCGGTGATGATGAGCCAGACACCGGACTCCGCACGCGGATCGGGGCGCATCATCGGCGTGTTCGACGCGCGAACCGGCGCGCCGTTGCGAGGCGTGCAGGTTCGCGACGCCTTCAGCGGCACCGTCGTCGCCACAACGGCCACCGGAACCGCCTCGCTGAGTTTCCTGACATTTCGCGGTGGCGCTGCCTTCGTGCAACTCGCGAAGCTCGGCTATCAAGCGAAGCAAATCATCGTGGCACGCGCCGACACCGAGTCCATCACCGAGGTCATGGAACCATACGTCGAGCTGGCTCCTGTCGTGACGACTGAGAGATATCGGATCGATCGCGATCCGGGAAAATGGGCAGGGTTCGAGCAGCGGTGCGGGACGACATCTGTAACCTGCATTCGAACTACAGATCTCGAGAAGAATCCCAGCGGCAATCTCGCGGATTTTCTCATCCACGCGCCCGGCGTGACGATCGGCACCTGCGGAGGTGGACCGACTCGGAATCGACAGTGCGGCAAGGTCTCGATGCACTCGACGACCATCCCGCCGTCGTATTGTCAACCGACGTTCTTCGTGGACGGCTTCGAGTGGAACCCGCGAATGGGCGCGGCCACGGATCTCACTCCGGGTACTCCGCCGCAGGCTCCGTTCACGCCGAGCAATGTGAAAGCAGTCGAGGTTTACTCGTCGGAGCGAAATCGTCCGCTCGCCTTCGAAGGCGACCCGACCTGCGGCGCGGTCGTGATCTGGACCAAGTAGTTGCCTGGCTACCGCGGCTGCTTCCGCGCGACACCTCGGCATCGACACAACGATCATCACGGGGCTTGGGCGTGCTCGGCTAACGAGACCACGCGTTCCCAGCCTCCGAGAGGCGTGTGCTCCGCGGCAACCCTGGTCGGTGAGACACCAACCCGCCGAACCGCGGCTACTACCTCATCGACGTATTGGGTTGGAGAGCCGAGATCTTGAATAAAATCGCTTGCCCATAGGAAGCGATCCGGCGCCACGAACGCGGCAAGCGCCGCCTCACTCGCCGCTCCGTCGATCGCGAAGACGCGAATGTCGCCGCCCGCGAGATCGAGCACTTGATCGACCGCCCGGAAGTGAAGCGCAACACGCCCGCGTTCTCGCTCCAACTGATCCGGCGCTAACGTCCACCGCCGATTCACGACTTTGGTGAGAAAGCCACGGGCCGCCCGATGCGACACAATCGTCGCGCCGCGAGCGACCCAGGCGCGCACACCGGCGACGTGCGGCCACGCGAGATCCGTCACGACCACCACGATCGGGTGCCGGCCGGGAAAGAGCGTGCCTATCCATGCCGAGTCGTGCCGGACGCGCTCTTCGCCTTGCGTTGCGTCGAATACAAAGACGGTATCGCGCATCAGCGCGACCGTCTCCGCGTAGCCACGGTTCCGCAACACGAACGTCGTCGCACTCACGCGAATCGTATCGGGCGTTCTCTGTGCCAGAAAAGCCGGCGTCGCCATCGCCATTTCACCGGCGCGCCCGGGAAGCATCATCGACGGTGCGCTGTCGCGCGCCACGAATCGTCTCGCGCCATACGCCCGAGACACCACTGTATTTCCGTCCTCGACGCGAAAGCTGGCGCCAGGGTAATGCGCGCTCCCGATTCGCTGCCACGTCGAGTACACGAACTCCACATGCACCTGACCCCACAAGTAGTGAGGCTCGACGCGATCGAGCTTGGTCGGATATCCGGATTTGGGATCGAGAAAGAGACGCTCTGTGCCGCGCGCCCCGCGCCGGCTCAACACGATCCGTGGGTAATCACGATAGTCGCATTCCCCCTCGACACGCGCGTCGCTCGAGGCCAGCCAGTCGTCGAGCATCGCCCACGCATTGAGTGGACGCATCTGATAGATCCCGCCGTGAGTCTCCTCGCTGGGGATCAGCGACGTGTCGTGCACGACATACGACGCATGAGCGTCGCCGAGTGTTTGTCCATCGAACTCGTAGCCGCCGAGCGTGCTGTGGGAGACTGTGCGCTCGACGCCCGTCGCCGGATCGAACCATTCCTCGATCTTGACCACCTCCTCGAGGGACGGCGGGTACATCCGATCGGATTCGAATGCGTGATCACGAACGTCGTATCCGCTGACCGCGAGCACGCTGCCCCTCGATCGAGGTAGACCGGTGCGCGCGGCCGCGCGGCGAAGGAGCGCGTTGGCGTCGAGGCCCGGGACTTTGCGGCAAGATCCGCTATCGCCGGACGCGGCGATCATGGCGGCGATGAGAATGAACGGTGTCATGCTCACAAATGCTGAGCGCTGTACCGGCGTCACCCAAGCGCAAAGTCGCGAACGGCGGCAATCGTGTCGCGAACGGCAACCGGACGAGCCATCGTCATCACTTGTCGCGACGATGTCTTGCGCCGTTCGACGCAGCCGTTCATTGTCGTTGCCGTGACGACGCGCCGCATGCAGCAATCGCACATCAGCGAACCCGAATCGATCACCGCGTGGAAGATTGCGGCGATTTGGACGATCCCGGCGTTGCTGTCCACCGTCGAAACGGTGATGTTCGCTCGACTCGGCGGACATCCGATTGCGACGTGGCGAGCGTTTGTCGGCGAGGCGCCGCAGTGGTTTGGGTGGGCGGCGTTGACGCCGGCAATCATTGGCCTCGGCGATCGACATCCGTTGCGCCGCCCGGTGCGACTCCGGGCAATCGCCGTGCATACGGCGGCGAGCCTCGGCGCGAGCCTAGTGCTCGCGTTCTGCGATGCGCTGGTCAACGCGTGGGTGCGACCGTCGCCGGGCAGCTTCCTCGCGACGGCACGCAATTGGTTCCTCGGAGGGCTGCCGGCCACCACGCTCGTCTACTTTGCGATCATCGTTGCGAGCTATGCGTGGCGCAGCTCGGCGCGCCTTCGACGACGCGAGCGCGAGGCCGCCGAGCTCCAGACGCAATTGCGCGACGCGCAACTGGGCGCGCTTCGCATGCAACTCCAGCCACACTTTCTGTTCAACAGCTTGAACGCCGTGATGGCGCTCGTACGCGATCACGACACGAAGCGCGCCCTGCATGCGCTTTCGCTGCTGAGCGACGTGTTGCGAGCAACCGTGAATTCTGGCAACGCACACGAGACGACGCTCGCGTCAGAGATCGATTTCGTGACGCGATACCTCGGGATCGAGCAGGTGCGCTTCGGCGACCGGCTGCGCGTGATCGTGGACGTCCCCGCCGATCTGAACGACGCACAGGTGCCGGTGTTCATCCTTCAACCATTCGTCGAGAACTCGCTCAAGCATGGCGTTCTGCGCGAGCGCCAAGGCAACGAGATCGTGATTCGCGCTCGGCGCCAGGCGGCGTCACTGGTGCTCGAAGTGGTCGACGATGGGCGCCGGCTCGCGTCGTCGAGCGGTGCACCAGCCGGTGTCGGCATCGCCAACGCTCGCGCACGGGTCGACCGAATGTATGGAGCAGACGCCTCCGTGAGCGTGCACGACGCGCCGCACGGACGCGGCGTCGCGGTTGAGATCACGCTGCCGCTCGTGCGGGGATCGGCGCAATCGCAGGCCGCTCACGCAGCGCCTGTGAAGTTCGCGGTATGATCCGAGCATTGATCGCCGACGACGAAGAGCTGTCGCGCCGGGCGCTGCATCAGCTGCTCGAGCGTCATGCCGACGTCGAAATCGTAGCCGAATGTCGCGACGGAGTGGAGGCGCGGGAGACGATCGAGCTGCTGGTACCCGACGTCGCCTTTCTCGACATTCGAATGCCGCTCGCGTCGGGACTCGACGTGGCCCGCGCGCGAGCGAACCGCGTGAGAACGCTCGTCGTGTTCGTCACCGCGTTCGACACGTTCGCGATTCCCGCCTTCGAGGCAGACGCAGCGGATTATCTGACGAAACCGCTCACTGAGTCGCGGATCGATGACATGCTCGAGCGCGTGCGAGATCGCGTGCAGACGCGTCGCAACGCCGAGCGGTTCGCGAATCAAGCCGCAAGCGGCGCGACTGAGCGCAAAGCGTATACTCCGCGTCTCGTCACCCGCGTCGGTCTCGCGGACGTCGTCATCCCGGTCGAAACGATCGACTACGTCGAAGCGGACGATGTCTATTCGGCGGTCGTGTCGCGCAACAAGCGGCACCTCGTGCGAATGCCGCTCGATGTCTTGGAGCGTGAGCTCGATCCGAGCATGTTCGCGCGGATTCACCGCTCGTACATCGTGCGCATCGACCGCGTGACCGGACTGCATCGGACGCCGAGAGGTGGCGCGCAGATCGTAGTCGCGGGCGGGGCGGTGTTGCCGATCAGCCGCCGCCGCCGCGCGCGCGTCGCGAGCCTGTTCGGCAAACCGTCCGGCTAGACGCTCGCCGCCGTGCGCCCTTGCCGCCTTTTGCGCCCGAATGATATTAGAAGAGACGAAACTGCGGAGGACGCATGAAGAAAGAAGAGGCCGTCGAGAGCATCGAGAAGGCGGGTCATACGATAAACGGTCTTTATGTGCGCGCGTGGGATACGGCGCTGCACCCGACGGAGCATGGCTGGGCGTCGAGCATCGCGAGCGCCGCGACCATTCCGGTCCTCAGCGCGGCGTCGCTCGGCCAAATGGTCGGGTCCGCGGTCGTCCAACAGTTGCCCTCTGATTTGTTCGATTCGATCTCGAACTTCGGAAAGCCGAAGAAGCCGTAGCCGGGGTGACGCCCGGCCGAGACAGGCGGTTGGGCATACATGACAACCGCGATCCGACTTCGCCAGCGGCGTGCAGTGGCACTCCGGTTTCTTGCAGGGTTCGTTGCGGTCGTCGCGCTTGCGGCGTGCGGCGCCGATGCGACCAGACCAACCGATACGTCACTCGATGGTGCATGGACCGCGCGCTCCTTCGGCGTTGCGGCGATGCTCAATCTCACGTGGACGCGCGACTCGGTGCGTGGTACGGGCACCTACAACGCGATCTCCAACACCCTTGGGTGCGGCGGCGGCACGCTGGTCGGGATGGGTAGCGTCACCTTTCGCGCGGCGCGATCCGGCTCGAGCGTGAGCGGCTTCATGACGTTCGACAATGGCTGGTCGCCGCCATACACGGGCACGCTCGAGGACAATGCCCGAATCAACGGCGCCTTCCGCTCGATCGATGCCGGAAGCTGCTCGTTCGAGCTGATTTTCGGATTGATCCCGTAACGACGCCGGCGAAGGTCGCTAGCTCGGGGTCTCGGCCTTCTTCGCCTGCGCTTTGCTCGTCTTCGCGATCGGCGCGTGCGCCGTCTTGGACTTGGCCACCTTGGATCTCGCCGCGTTCGCCTGAATCTTCGTTCCCTTTCCCTTCCTTCTGCGCCGTGTCTGCTTCCGCGGCCGCCCCATCCGCTTCCCGACGCGAGTGACCGACCGCCACGCGGCGAGCTCTTCCCGTGTGCACGCCAGTGTCACGAGCCCGTCGATCGCGGCGAAGTCGGCGCGAGCCTCGGCGAAGAGGGCGCCGAGTCGTCTCGTTGCGATGGCTGATTCGGGCGTGCGGGCGTTCGCGGCCTCGAAGAGCCGCTTCGCCTGACGTGTCTCGTCGCGCAACCGGTCGATGCGACCCGGGTCGACGCCCGAGTCGGAGAGAAACTTCCGCTGCACCGCGAGCGTTTTCAGAATCGAGGCCGACGCGGCGAACAATTCGTCGGTCGACGCGCGTTTGTGCGGGACCTTCAGCGCGGCCTGGATCGCCGGCTCTCCCGAGAACAAGCGTCGCGTGAGCCGAACGAGCGGGAGCATGTGCTTGTGACGGATCTGGTCGAGCCGGCGCCGCGCGTCACCGAGCAGCTTCCCTCCGCGCAATTGTTGCTTGCCGGCCGTATCGGCGATCGCCTCGACGGTCGCATCGAGACGTTCGCAGAGATGCGACAGCTCAGGCGTGAACGCCAACGGCCCTCCGCCGACGAAGGCGAGAGCGCCCCGATACGCGTGCAGACTGCGTTCCTGTCGTTGGTTCACGAATGTTCTCTCGGAAGGTGACGATGGAGCCTGCGCTGGCGCGGTTCGGGTTCCGTGCGCTCCATGCGCACGGCGTGGGCACCGGCGTCCGTGATGTGAGAATCATCATACCATGCGTGGGCGCCTGACGATAGTCCGTAGGCTCGTGCGAACCCGACGTGGATTCCCTTGCGTGGACCGTGATCCTCGAGCGGTGACACGGGTGCGAGCGCCGGCCCAGAGTACGTCGCCGTCGGCGTGCCGTGAATTCGCTGCCGCCGGCGGTGCGCCCTTGCGCGCTGGGCGTGACGCGCTGTCGGACCGCCGTGACGCGTTCTGCGCGGAGCGTGATGGCGGCCGAGTTGGGAGTGAGCCGCCGCACGGGCACCGTGAGGCCGGCCGTGAAGCGCGTTCGGTCGTCCGGGCGCGGCGTGCGAATCGACGGTGGCGACACTCGCTCGGGCGAACGCTCCGTGAGCGGGACGGTCACGTGCGTTGGACGGCGGTGCGACAGCGTGGAGTCGCCATTGCACAGCGTGGCATCCCGCGCGCACGACGTGGGGCCGCGTGGCACGCCGGTGAGAACAGTGAGACGCCGCATCAAACCGTCGCATCGGCCGCGGTATCTCAGGTCCTCGTAAGGGAAGTCCGTCAGGCCGCCCGGATAGTGAGCGTCGACCATCACTATAATGACCGCTGGCAGCAGGATGGTCGTCGACGGTGGACGGAGAGCAACGCACACGAGACGGCTACGCTGAAGCGATCGATCGGAAGCTGCCGAGCGGCTGTGCTAACCGCGTTGTGGCGGAGGGAATCTTCCGGCGGCACAGAGGGAAATCGAGGCCAACTCGGCGAATTTCAGCGACGCGGTCAGTCAAGTGTTTCACGCTGCGCCGGCAATGTGTCGTTTTGCCGACGCATCTCGGACGAGCGCCGATGACAGATCTCTCACATCACGGACAACCCTTCCTCGCGGCGAGTAAACTGGATCGCGATCGACCGGAAGCATGGTATGGCGGAACGAAAGTCGTTCAAGGCGCAAGGAAAAGTCCCCGCTCGCCGACGCAAAATCCACTCAACTGCCGGAAAGTCACCGATCGGCGAGCCGAACTTCGACGCGGTCGTTGGCGGATTCACCATGCGGAATTGTGACAAGTTCGTACACGAAGCCACGAGTGCTCAACGCGCCCACGGTTGGGGCGTGCAAGCTTCCGATCGAGCGTGGCGCACGCGGCGAGCAGCCCGGGGTGGCACCGATTTCCAAAGTACGTCGGTCGGCAGCCAGTCACGGCGGCGACAACGACTCGGGCTGCATGCAGCCAAAGACGTGAACCGCGGTCACTCGGGCTGTGAGTCTTGCCGAGCCACTCAGTTCAGTGTGAGGATCAGTCGGGGACCGTTTCCGGCGCGCCGAAACAAAAGCCAAGTGGTCGGATCGTGTGTTCGCTTGATTTGCGTCGCGCTACGGTTCGCGCGTGGCACGCGTCGGTCGTCGTGTTGTTGCGGCATGGTCGGAGGAGCTCGCGCGGGATAGTCCGGAGCCGCGTGACGGGCCGACGGCACCGAATTTCGATTTGCCCGAAGCCCAGTCCACTCTCTGTGTTGGACTCTCCGAGCACATCCGATCGCTGAACGCGCGGACCTCGCTCAGCGGCGTCGCTCGCCCGATCGGCGGCTCCGCAACAATCCGACGATCAGGGCGATGATCGTCAGGGCGATCAAGGTCGGATGCAGTATCAGCAGATCGATGCGGATGTTGCAGGCGATCTGCAACTCGACCGCAGGGTGGCGCGCGCAAACATGGACGAACGTAAGACCTTGACGGCGCGTTGATGATGGGAACGAGCTGCGGGGACTTGTTCATGCCTTTGGTTTGTTAGTCCGTTTGCCTCGTGCGCGAACGGCTCTTGAAGTCACACTGACCGGCGCACCGGATTTCAAATCGCGATGGGCTCTTTGGGGCCGTCATCGTCCATGCGCCCGACGATGCGGTCAACCGCAATGGGCACCGCCGACACGCTCTTGATCTTGTCGGACAACCGCTTCGACGCGCCCTGTGCTCCTCAGTTCGTGCGGGGCACGTCACTTTCCACATGGGACGACGCGTTGCTCGCCCGACTCTGCCTCGGTGGACACCCAAAACCGGCCATTAATCGACACCTGAAAACCGGCCATTACGGATAAGGCGGTGCCGAGACGTTGACCCAGCGAAGGACGACCCTGTCCTTCGCGCCATGAGCAACGTCTTGAGCGAACACAAACGACAGCAGGTTCTCGCGCTCGGCCGCCTTGGGTGGCCGCTCCGGCGCATCGAAGAGGAAACCGGCATCCGTCGCGAGACGGCCAGCGCCTATCTCAAAGCCGCCGGCATCGGCGTGCGGCGTGTGGGACGGCCGGCAGTGTCGTCGCCAGATGCAAAACCGGCCATTGCGCCGGAGGTGTCCACCGACTCGGGGCCCATCCGGCCGTCGCGGGCGCCCACCGCGAGCGCATGCGAGCCGTACCGCGACCTGATCGTCGAGGCGCTCGGCCGCGGCCGCAACGCGATGGCGATCTGGCAAGACCTTGTCGACGCGCACGGCTTCGCGGGACGCTACGCCAGCGTGCGGCGATTCGTCGGGAAGCTGAGGGGAT
>JAICYT010000212.1 GCA_025934075.1 Gemmatimonadaceae bacterium | reverse complement strand
GAGTCAACCCCAGTCGCTCCTGCGAATCCTCGGCCTGTCGTTCGGCCTTGCCGTGACCGTCGGAAATACGATTGGTGCCGGCATTCTGCGTACTCCCGGCGACATCGCCAGTCTGCTGCCGAACCCATGGTTGTTCGTCGGTATCTGGGTCATTGGCGGTCTGTACGCGCTACTCGGCGCCAATGCGCTGTCCGAGCTCGGCACGATGCTCCCGCGCAGCGGCGGTCAGTTCATCTTTGCGCGCCACGCGTTCGGCGAGTACGCTGGCTTCTTCGTTGGCTGGAACGATTGGATCTCGACCTGCGCGTCGATCGCGGCGATCTCATTGGTCATCGGCGAATCTGCGGCGCGCATCCTGTCGCGCTCCGGCGGTACCGCGGTGGCGATCGCGATGGCGGTGGTCGTCGTCTTCACGGTGCTGCTCCTGCGCGGGGCGAAATCCGGGAACGTCGCGCAACAGATCACGAGCCTGGCGAAAGCATTGGCGCTGCTCGCGCTGATCATTGCGTGCTTCATGTTTGCGGGACGAGCCCACGTTACCGCCGCGCCGGCGGCTGCGGTCGCGGTGAAAACGTCGATGTTCCTCGCGTTCATGCTCGCCGCGCAGTCTGTCATCTATACGTACGACGGATGGAATGGGCCGATTTATTTCTCCGAGGAGCTCGACGATCCGTCGCGTCAGATTCCGCGGGCGATGTTCTACGGACTGCTGACCGTCGCTGTCATTTATTTGTTGACGAACATCGCGTTTCTGACGGCCGTGCCGACGAGCGCGCTCGCCGGATCCCAACTCGCCGCCGGCACTGTGGCGCAGGCATTGTTTGGTGGGCGCGGCGAGCTGCTCGTTCGTCTCGTCGTGATCGTCTCGCTGCCGAGCGCCGTCAATGCGAATTTGCTCATGAGCTCACGCGTCCTCTTTTCGGTCAGCCGCGCGGGACTCGGCATTCCGGCCGCGACGCGCGTCAACGCTGGTGGAACGCCTACGGTCGCACTGGTCTCGAGCGCACTCGTCGCGATCGCGTTTCTGGCGACGGGAACGTTCCAGACGATCATCGCCATCGCGGCGTTCTTCTTCGTCGCCGACTACACGCTGTCCTTCATCGCCGTGTTCATGCTTCGTCGCAGTGAGCCGGACACGCCGCGGCCGTACCGCGCCATCGGACATCCGTGGACGACGGGCTTTGTACTGCTTGGCTCGCTCGCGTTTTTGGTCAGCGCGGTCATCGGCGACCGCCGGAACAGTCTGTATGCGCTCGGCATAGTAGTCGTCAGTTACATAATCTTCCGACTAACCCGTCCGACGCCGGTGTCGGCCCCTTCTACCGGATCGTATATTTGACGATCAGGAACGATCCAAGTCGAAGCATGAGCACCTCTTACCCTTGCTCGCGCCCACATGCGAGACTCCGATGATCAAGCATGACAAAGAGCTCATCGTCGTCGGCGACCGCGTTCTCGTCCGCGTCGAAGAAGGCGAAGAACGAACCAACATCGGCCTCTATCTGCCGCCAACCGCGGTAGACAACCAAGCGGTTCAGGGCGGAACGATCATGGCGACCGGCCCGGGACTTCCCATGCCGAGCCCGGATTCGTTGTCGACCGAAGAGCCGTGGCGGACGGCGTCTCGAGAGACGCGATTTCTGCCGATGCAGGCACGGACGGGCGACTATGCGCTCTTTTTCCGCAAAGCGGCAGTCGAGATCACCTTTGAGGGTGAGCGGTACTTGGTCGTTCCGCAGGCCGCAATTCTTGCACTGGTCAGGGACGAGTGACGCTGTTGCGTCAACAGCCGGCGGCGCGTTTCTCATATGCGTTCGCTGGCCCGTTTAGTCCCGACCCGAACCTAGACCGGTAGGATTCCAGTATGCGTCTTCCCCAACAGATGTACGACGAACGGCTCGTCACCCCGATGCGTCAGGATCTCACGCGTTTGGGAATCAAAGAACTCCGCACGGCGCAGGAAGTCGACGCCGAGCTCAGGGACGCGACGGGCACGACGCTCGTTGTCGTGAACTCCGTCTGCGGTTGTTCCGCGCGCATGGCGCGGCCGGCCGTCGCCGTCGCCTTGCAAAACCCGATCAAGCCCGAACATCTCACGACAGTGTTCGCGGGCCAGGACGCGGAGGCGACCGATCGAGCCCGGAGCTATTTCACCGGGTATCCGCCGTCGTCGCCGCAGATTGCGCTGTTCAAGGACGGACAGCTCGTCTTCATGCTCGAGCGCTGGCAGATCGAGGGACGACCGGCTGAC
The DNA here is from genome assembly GCA_025934075.1 of Gemmatimonadaceae bacterium. Classification (GTDB taxonomy): domain Bacteria; phylum Gemmatimonadota; class Gemmatimonadetes; order Gemmatimonadales; family Gemmatimonadaceae; genus JAQBQB01. The sequence continues at coordinate 4,224 of JAICYT010000212.1, read as the reverse complement.
GAGATCGCGCACGATCTGGTCAACGCCTTCAACCGGTACTGCGCACCAGCGGCGAGCGCAGCCTGATTTCAGCCGCGCTATCGTGGCTGAATCAAGTTGAAATTGGGCTCGACCTGAAAGTGATCTTCGACGCGCCGTAGCCGAAGATCGCGTCCCCAAGCGTTCAGCGGCCGCTGCAACTCGACCGAATCGGCGAGGACGCGCACTCGCACCGGCGCGTTCGCCCGCGTGAGAATCCGGATTTCCGTCGTCGTCGAGTCGATGAGAAGTGTCGCGGGTGTGGTTCGTGTCACGGAGTCACCGACTAGGCGCTCGCCTCGCTTTGGCGCACCCATCCAGACTGTAAACGTGACCGGCCCCCGCCCCCGCGTCATCGATTCGACGTCGAGCGTCGTGGCCGCCGCGTGCGGCCGCGGCGCCGGAGCGGTCGACAGCGCGGCCAGGCTGATCAAGCCGATCACCGCGCCGACTAGCTTGAGCGGCCTGTCGGTCTGAGCGCCGCGAAGGGTCCGCTGCTCGAGCAAGCGCATCGCTTCTCCTCGATTCATTCAACAGGAGACGCGCGAGGACGAGCGACTTGCACACCCGCTGAACCGTTACTCGAGCTTCCTCACCCAAATGCTCCGGAAACGCACCGGATCGCCATGATCCTGTAGCACAATCGGCAGTGCGTCGGCGTGCTTAGCGTACGGTGGACGTGATTGGTGCGCGGTCGGCCCACTGAGCTCGACGTCGTCTTGGACGAGCACGCCATTGTGCAGCACGGTCATGCGCGCCGGTTTGACCGCGGCGCCCGACGCGTCAAAGCGAGGTCGGTGAAACACGACGTCGTACGTTTGCCACTCCCCGGGCGGGCGACTGGCGTTCACCAGCGGCGGAAATTGTCCATAGATCGCGGCCGCTTGTCCGTCCGCATACGTGATGTTGTGATACGAGTCGAGCACCTGCACCTCATATCGCCCCATGAGAAACACGCCGCTGTTGCCGCGTTCCTGACTCTCACCGTTTGGCGGTGTCGGCGCGCGCCATTCGATGTGCAGCTGCACGTCGCCGAACCCCTGTTTGCTCTCGATGCCGCCCGTTCCGGCAACGACTTCAACGTATCCGTCAGCCACTTTCCATTTCGCCGGCTGTCCCACGTGATCCGCCGAGGTCCAGTTCGTGAGCGATCGTCCATCGAAGAGAACGATGGCGTCGGATGGCGGAGCCGTCGCGGCGAATGGACCCGGGGTAACGACGGGTGGCTGCGGACGCTCTGTCGAGTGTTGCGGCCACTTCGTCGATACCTGTGCGCGCACGGAAATCCCCGTTGCGGTCAGCAGAATCGCAACGCGTGCTGCGAGCACGTTCTACTTGTGGCTGAGCGAGTACACGTAGGCCGCGACGGCGAGGACCTGATCATCGGTGAGCGGGCTCTGACTGCCACCGCGCGGCTGCATGGCGAAGCGGTGCGACGGCACCTTGATCGAATCTTTCGGGACGCCGCTCGTAATGAGCTTGACGAAAGCGGGGTATGTGCCGTCGACATGCAGATGCGTCGACGTCGTCAAGTCCGGCCCGTTCTGCGCACCCTTGGCATCAGCACCGTGGCACCGGACGCAGGTCTTCGCGTGAAAGAGCGAATCGCCAAGTGCGATGCTCGCCATCGTGACGCCAGCCGGCATGGCGTTCGAGGCTCGCGCGGCTGCGCTGCCCTGAGGCGTTGCTGATGGCGACGCCGCGGTCGACGCTGCGGTGCCCGCATGATGGCACGCGGAGCTCGCGACCGCGGCGGAAAACAATAAGGCGACACGAACGAAAGAGCGATTCATACGGATGCCGGGAAAGATGTTGAAAGGAAGGGCGGCAGAATATGAAACAGCAAACCGGGGCGCGACAGGTGCGGTCGCACGACGATCGCTTCAAACCATCGGATCGATCTGATTCAATGCGGAATGCTGACTCGCCCCGCGAACCGCTTCACCAACGGCGGCTCTTGCTCCATTCGCTCTGCGAGCACCTGGGCCGTGAATCGCTGCGCCTCTGAAATGCGTTCGACCTCCGCCGCGATCGTATCGACTGCTTGAACGAGATGCTCCATCTCGGCGGATCGGGGCTCGGACGCGGGCTTCGCCGTGAGTGCGAGGCGAAGCGCGCGGTCCCGCGCGCGAAGCCACAGCGCTGCAAAGACGAGCGTCGTCATCACGAGCGATCCAGAGCTGAGAAGCAGGAGGGTTGTCATCGGGTCGTACTTCGTCATAGGTCCCTGGGATGGAAAGGGAGAAGACGGCAATGCTGCACTTACGAGGCTATACGGCGCAGCTCCGGCGATGGTTGCGGAGCGGAAGGCAGGCGCATCGCCTCCCACCCCGCAACGGTTACGCGATTCCCATATGGAACCGGGCGAACCGCCGAACACGGATCACCTCGCGAGTCTTCGTCGAGACGTCCCTTACTAGATCCGCGATCGTGATCTTTGGTTCGCGGACCCACTCCTGATCCATCAGGACGACGTCGCGGAAATACGCGTCCATCTTGCCCTCGACGATCTTGGCGGCGAGCGACTCGGGTTTACCGAGCGCGCGGACCTGCGCCTCGAACGCCTCTCGCTTCCGCTCGACGATGTCGGCAGGCACCTGTTCCCGATCCACCGCGATCGGGGCCGCCGCGGCGACATGCTCAGCCAGATATTTCGCGAGCGTCTTGAACTCGTCGGTGCGCGCGACGAAATCCGTCTCGCAATTCACCTCGACGAGTGCCCCGAGCTTTCCGTTGTGGTGCGTGTAGCTGATGATCAATCCTTCAGCCGTGCGACGGTGCGCACGGTGCTGGACTTCGTGAGCGTTCCTGACTTTGACGGCGGACATAAAAAATCCTCATGCTATCTCGGTGGTGAGATGTGCGAGTGACGGACAAGAGACCGGGCCGGCGAGACTTCTCGCATCGCGATGTCGTGTATCCTCACGGTCCCGGCTTTCGGCCCATGGGATGATCGTGTGGCGACGTCGTGCTCTGGTGACGCTGATGTGTTTGAGCTACGGACCCCGGCGGCGCGCGGCGATTGCCCATACGCACCGAAGATTGTGAATCATGTGAGCTGAACGGCGCGGCACAGGCAGAGGGCGCATAGCGAGTAGGGGAGTCGCGTTCCAACTACTCGAGCGTCGTACCTGGCCGGCCGAACGTGCGGCATGTTTGAGATTTGCTGATTGCTCACCTCACTGTGTAAACGAAAAAAAGACGCCCCACCTTGCGCTTGGGCGCAGGTGGGGCGTTTGAAACGCTCCCGACTGAAAGAGAGCAACGCGCTACGGCGTAAATGCTCCCGATACAGCCCCTGCACCGCTTTTACTTCGTGGCCGAGAATCTTGACCGTCAATCGACTTGTATTCCCCGAACGCGACGTCGCTCCCACCCATCGAGCTCGACTCGTCGCGCGCGGCTTGCACCGGCGCGGACCAGCTCGCGCCACGCTGGGCAAAGCCCGGCTGTCGCGTGCGGTCGAGTTGGCGAAGGGTGAGTGAAGTCATGATCAGAGCGTGGAACCTCATGAACGCGGGTTATCTAGAGCTAGAAACGACAAATCGCGCCGCCGATGGTGGACTCGACGCAAGACTGCCATCGAGGTTTGTCGTGGACCGCGAGTTTTTGCGGATCAACGACAGCTACACATCGGGACGCGACTCCCAGGGCGCCGAGTTTAAGCGGAAATCAGAGAGTTGTCAAGAGCGTGCTGATCGAAGAATTGCGCGTGTTATCAGTGTTCAGGTGTCGGTTCTCATTTTATCGACGGCCGGTTGGTCGATCGTTTCACGACCCCGGATCTTCACACTCGATTCCCGCCAACGGCACGACATCGAACTGATGCGCCTTCGGATTCGCGCGCCACACTTGACGCACTTTTGTGAAACGCGTCACATTCGCCTCGTTGACCACGATCGCGACAAGCAATGGATCCAGTCGTCCGCCCACATCACCGGACGCAAGCATCACGCGCTCATCGGCGGCGAGGGGTGGCAACGATAGCTCGCCGCGCCGCGTGCGCGTACCGTCTCGATGCATGCTGTCGAGCCAAAGCGCATCGCCGCGCGGCGTCATCACTCGGCGAAAGACATAGTCGGTGTTGGGCACCGTCGCCCCGCCCTCGAGCCTGAATCCGCGCGGGAGCGATTCGCCCCGCGCGGCTTCCGACGCTGACGAGTGAGCTGCGGCCCTGGACGCCGCGATGGCCGTGTCGGTCGATCG
>JAICYT010000145.1 GCA_025934075.1 Gemmatimonadaceae bacterium | reverse complement strand
TAGATCTTTCTGCCATCTGGGCTGAACTGCCACGCACCAACCCCCGTCGCGTGACGCGTGAGCTGCGTCGGCCGAGCGATGTCTCCCCACAGGTCAGCGATGTTGAGCGCGTAGATCTGTTCATCGCCCTGGCGGCCGGACGTGAAGACGATCTGCTTGCCATCTTTCGTAAACTGGAAGTTCGACACGCCTTCGCGCCCGTCGGTGACGCGCTTCGCTTCGCCACCGTCGAGTCGCATGACGAAAAGTTGGTTGCGCGCATTTCCGCCCGCTGCAGCTGCCCCACCGCGTCCGCCCGCGGCAGCACCAGTCGCTGCCGGCGCATCGCGATCGGACAGGAACGCGATGAAGCCTCCGTCGCGCGACCACTTGGGACTCGTTTCGTTCTTGTCCTTCGTGAAGGTGAGCTGCCGGCCGCTTGGCAATCCGCGATCGGTCGCGACCAGGTAGAGATCGGTTTGGCGACGCGCTTGGTTCCAATCGGGAACGCTAAGCGTGTACAGCATCGATTTACCGTCTGGACTGAGATCGAAGCCGCTCGTCTGCCGCATGTTCTGGGCATCGAGGAACGTCATCGATCGCGGTGACTGCGCGGCGGCGAGTATTGCGCCGATTGCGAGCATTGAGAGAGCGCGAAGGGGCGTGCGAATCACAGAAGTCTCCGATGGGGCTTGGCTCTATTATGCTACGCTGCACGGCGGTTCGCGAGTTGGCATCTTTAGTCGGCGGCGACCGATTGTAAGCGCTTTCATCTGGCGAGAGATCGTCACGGCGCTACTATATCTCGTCATCTCGTCGCGCGACCGAGCCCGAGGCCACACAATGCATGACGACATTTCCCGTCGCGATTGGATCAAGACTGTCGGGGTGGCTGGCGCGGGAGCGCTCGTACCGCTGGACGCGTTGGTGGCGGCCGGATCAGCCAACCCGGCGCCGCTCCCGTCCGCTACCTCCCAAGCAACCGGAGAGATCGTCGAGCTGACCTCGACGAGCGAGATCTTCATCCCGCCGCGCGGCCGCGGCTTCATGAAGTTCAGCTTCGATTTCCCCGAGCCGTCGGTGGTGTTCGGCAACTATCGATTCGGGTTTCTCGCGTTCACGGACGAGAATACGTATGGGCTCGATCGAACGAAGCTGCGTGCTGAAGGAAACGACGACCAGCTTCGCGTGACATGCGATGGCTTCATTTGGGCCGGCGGGCAGGAACGCGCGCCCGGAACGCTCGTCGCAACACTTCGTCGTAGCGGAACGACGATCGAGTGGGACACCGTCGTGGAGATGGATCGCCCGATCAAGACGGTGACGTCGATCGTGCGGGGCGTACCGCGCGGCCAGGTATCGTTTGGCGCCGGACAATTCACCGACGCACGTGACAACGAGCTGCTCGCGGGATACCCGTTCGGCGCCGGCGATCTCCACGGACCCGGATCGGCCAACGGCATGAGCACGCCGTTGCTCATGATCCAACCTGCGCCGGACGACGTCGTATTCGTGTCGTCGCTGGATGACCGCGTGCGGCCAAAGCGATTCTATCTGGCGCCCGGAGACTCCGGGTATCGCGTCGAAGCGATTTACGAGCATGACGCATGGCGCAACGACAAGCGCGTCACGGTGCCGCGGTGGCGACTCGGACACGCGAAGTCGGGAGAAGAAGCAGTCAACCAGCATATGGCGCACGTCGAGCGTGCGTTCGCGATTCAAAAATGGGAAACGCGAACCGATGTTCCCGATTGGATGCGCCGCGTCGCGATGGTGACGACGCTTCACGGCATGCACTACACCGGCTTCATGTTCAATGACTACGCGCGAATGCTGGAGACTGCCCGATGGATCGCGACGCAAATTCCGGCCGATCGCGTCCTGCTGTTTCTGTCGGCGTGGGACGGCCGTTACTACTGGGATTATCCGAACTATCACGTTTCGGATCGGATGGGCGGCGAGGTTGGATTCCGAAAGCTGATCGCCGAGACGCACGCGCTGGGCTTCAAGGTGATGCCGATGTTTGGCACCAACGCCGCGAATCGAAAGCTCGCGACATGGCCGGCGATCGCTGACGGCGCGACATCCAAGATCGACGGCGACGTCTACAACCTCAATTGGGTCGACTGGAACAACGATCGGCATCAGGACGGCTGGCTCGCCTACATGAACCTCGGCGCCGACTCATGGCGACATTGGCTCGAGGGACGCATCGGTGAGATGATCGAACGCTACGGCGTCGACGCATATTTTCTCGACATCGCGGGCGGTCACGTGAACAGCACGAACGGCGATATGCACGAAGGCACGCGTCGCCTCGTGATGGATCTGCGCGCGAAGCATCCGACAGTGGCGTGCGTCGGTGAAATGCCGTACGACGCGCTGCATGGCTTCATTCCCATGTATCACGCCGGCGGCGGACCGCGTTGGCAACCGTACAGCCGATTCTTCCAGCATCTCAGTAGCCCCGCGCCCGGTCGAGGGAGCAGTGGCGTGCATGAATCGGGATTCGGCCGATTCAATCCGGAGACGTTGTCGCTGTCGCCGAACGCGATTCCAACATTGCAAGTCGTCGACGACACGTTCCGCGATCACCGCGACGTGATGGCCGCGATCATTCAACGCGCCAAACAGCGCGCCGGAATTACATGACGGATTCTCTGTCGGCCCTTCGCGCATCGGTGCTCGACGCCAACGTCGAGATCGCGCGTCGTGGCCTCGCGCCATTCACCTTCGGCAACGCGAGTGGCATCGATCGAGAGCGTGGCCTCGTGGTGATCAAGCCGAGCGGAATCGCGTACGATGCGCTTCGGGCGGAAGACCTCGTCGTCGCGGATTTGAATGGTGACGTCGTGAAGGGATCGCTGCGACCGTCGTCGGACTTGCGGACGCACCTCGTGCTATATCGCGCGTTCGAATCGATTGGTGGTGTCGTACATACGCACTCGCACTTTGCGACGGTGTGGGCACAATCGGGTCGCGAGATTCCATGCTTCGGCACGACGCACGCCGACCACTTTCATGGCGCCATTCCGATTACGTCTCAGCTCTCGCGCGACGAGGTGACTGGCGACTACGAAGCGAATACTGGGTACGCGATCGAACGACGCTTCGCCGGGATGGATGCGCTGCGAATGCCGGCGGTGCTGGTCGCCGGCCATGCGAGCTTTTGTTGGGGACATGACGTGACCGCGGCGGTCGAGACAGCCGCGGTGCTCGAGGAGGTCGCGCGCATGGCGTACGACACCGTCGTGCTCAACGCGGCAGCGGAGCCGATACCGCCGTTGCTTCTCGACAAGCATTTTTTTCGCAAGCATGGTACGGGTGCGTACTACGGTCAGCCTCGAGAAGACTGACTACCCTCGCGCCTCGGCAGCGATGCGTCGCAATTCTGGCAGGACGTTTCCGATGCGGGTCGGGGCGGAGTGCGGATCGCCCATCGCGAAGTAGAGAGACTTGTACAGCGCAAAGAGTCGCTCGTACGTCGCGACTTCGCGTGGATCTGGCTCGAAGATGCGGTACGACGGACAGAGCGCGCGCTGCGCCGCATCGATCGAGTTGAATACGCCTGCCGCGAGAAACGCAAAGATCGATGAGCCGAGGCTCGTGATGGGATGTTCAGGCACGAGTACGGGTTTGCCGAGCACGTTGGCGTAGACCTGATTCAGCACGGTGTTTCTCTGCGGGACGCCGCCGCCGTTGATAACGCGCTCGATTGGAACGCCGTGCTCCGCCATTCGCTCGAGCACGATGCGTGTGTGGAACGCTGTTCCTTCAATCGCGGCAAAGATTTCGTCACGCGGCGTGTGACCCAAAGTCCAACCCAAGGTCACGCCGCCTAGGTTCGGATTCACGAGCACCGTGCGGTCGCCGTTGTCCCATGTCATCCGCAGCAGACCTGTTTGACCCGCGCGATATTGATCGAGACCAGTTGAGAGATCTTTGACCGTCGTACTGGCGCGTCTCGCAATCGCTTCGAAGATGTCGCCAACCGCCGACAATCCAGCTTCGACGCCGGCGTAGCCGGGACGCACCGAACCGTTCACGACGCCGCAGACGCCGGGCACACAATCGGCGTCCTTCGCGATCGCGATGATGCACGTGCTCGTTCCAATGACGTTGACGACGTCACCCTCGACGATCCCGGCGCCGATCGCGTCCCAATGCGCGTCGAATGCGCCGACAGGGATCGGGATGCCGGCGCGAAGACCGAGGCGCTCAGCCCAGATTGGATCGAGCTGTCCAGCAATGTGATCGGACGTGAGATATCGGCCGGATAGCTTGTTACGCATACCGGCGAGCAGCGGATCGACCGCACACAAGAACTCTTCGGACGGAAATCCGCCGAGCGATTCGTTCCAGAGCCATTTGTGGCCCATGGCGCAGACGGATCGCGGGAGCTCTGTTGGGTCCGTGATTCCACAGAGCACCGCGGCAACCATGTCGCAGTGCTCGAGCGCGGTGACGAGCTCGTCGCGGCGCGACGGATTGTGTCTAAGCCAGTGCAGGAGCTTGGCGAATCCCCACTCCGACGAATAGACACCGCCGCAGTACGCGATCGCCGGGAGATGTTGCTGCCGCGCGACTTCGGTGATGCGAGCCGCTTCGTCTTTCGCGCGGTGGTCGGCCCACAGATAATAGTTGCCAAGCGGTTCGAGATTCTTTCCGACCGGAATGACTGTGGAACCCGTAGTGTCGATGGCGATCGACACCACGTCGCGGCCATCGGCGCCGGCGTCGGCGAGCGCGCCATGCGTTGCCACGACCAGCGCGTCCATGTGCGCCACATGGGACTGCGTCGCGAAGTCCGGATCGTTGCGATCCCGAAGAACGGGATACTCGCCGATCCCCGCCCCGATCGGCCCGCGCTCGCTGTCGACGATCGCGACGCGAACGCTCTGCGTGCCGTAGTCTACGCCCGCGACGATCGCCATCGGCTCAAACGTGCCGCAGCACGTCCCAACCGAGATAGCGCGATGTGGCTTCGTGCACGGCATCGGCGACGTTTGCCATTGTCCCGGCGACGTGATGCTCGAAACCATTCACGCAGATGAATCGCAACAATTCCTGCAGCCGCGGAATCTCGACGACGCCAGCCCCGCCAAACGTCGTGAGCGGATCGTCGGTGAAGCGTCCTTGACCAACGTAGCCGCGCACACGCCCGGTGCGATCGTCGGTCGAGAAACGCGCGAACGACATTGGGCTCGGCTTCACCTTCCCGACGCAGGTGCCGTATGTGTTCTCGCGGCCAACAGTGCCGGCGATGATTGCCTGATAATCCATGTGCACTTCGTCGAAGAATGCTTTGGGCAAGTTGCTGCAGTGAAAGCAGACCGCTTTGTTCGGATCCTCTCCGTAGTTGTTGTTCCAATCGAGCAACGCGCTCGGCGTTTGCGACGCGAGCGTGAGCGCATACATACTGATCGTGCCACACACGTCGACCTCGCACGCGCTCGGCAAATTCATGTCGCTCATCATGCTCATGATCGTGCACGGGACGACGCCGAAGAATTCCTCGAGCGACGTCCAGCATTGAATCGCCGTGATGGTCACGTCGGCTTCCTTCATCCATCGATCGACGACGACGCCGAGCTTCGCCATCTTCGTGAGCGCCGCGTTTGGAATTCCCTCGGTCGAGACATACGCCTGCATCGCGTCGAACTTGCCGCGCACTTCGGGCTCGTCGTCGGTGAGTCGTTGGATGCGGCCAAGTATTTCAGAGAGATCGATGGGCTCGACGGCGATGCCGCTCGCCTCGAGGATCTTCTCGCTATAGCGAACGGTCTTGAATGCGGCAGGCCGCGCGCCGATCGCGCCAATGCGCGCGCGTCGTAGTCCGCGGGCGACGCGGCACACCGCGGCGAACTGACGCAGGTCGGCGTGGAAGCTTTCCGATTCGGGGCGCTGCGTGTGGACCGACGTGAGCGAGTACGGGATGCCGTACTGCGTGAGGACGTTGCACACCGACATCTTGCCGCAGAATGCGTCGCGACGCGCATCGATACCCATCCGCGACGGATCGTCCGCCGTCGCATGGATGAGCACCGGCACATTGAGCCCAGCGAGACGGAGTGTTTCGGCAACGGCCCGTTCGTCGCCAAAATTCGGGAGGGTCACGATGACGCCTGCGATCTCGTCGCGATGCGCGCGGAAAAGTGCGGCGCATGCCTTGGCTTCGTCGCGGCTCTCAACGGCGCCATGAACGGAATCGGTGGGCGAGAGCGCGACGGAGCCGAAGCCTTCCGACTCGATGGCGTGAAGCATTTCTTCACGTCCGGTGCGGGCGAGATGTCCGGGAAAAAATCCGCGGTTGCCGACGAGCACCCCGAAGGTGACGGGTTCGGTTTGACGCGGCTGCACCGGACCGGGCCTTGGCTTCGCGGCGCGTTTCGCGGTGAGCTTTCCGCCGGCGTTTGAATCGATTTGATGGATCCGCATGGCCCGCTCTCGTTTGGTGTAAGCTGGTGTAAGCGCGTAGAGATTATCCGCAATCACGCGTGGAGGAAAGAGTGCGACTTTCTGCGTGCGCGCGTCGCGGCGTGGTCGCGCGAGCGCGTTGACACTCCTAGACCCATTCGTATGTTCTAAGAGCTTCCAATCTTCATGCGTTCACGTCTGATTTTCTCGCCGGGTATACGATGCGACCGACATTTGCTTCTGCAGCTTCTCGATGGATCGCTCTGGGACTCGCCGCTGCGCTTGGTTGCGGGAAATCTGAGAAACCCGCTGGGGACACGACCCAGGCGCCGCCGGTGTCCAGTGCCGGAGCGGGCAGTGGCAAGACGTTCACGATCGCGATGATCGCGAAGAGCTCAACGAACCCGGTCTTTCTCTCAGGACGCCAAGGCGCCGAAGACGCGGCGAAAGAGTTGACCAAGAGCAGTGGCGTCACCGTGAAGATCGATTGGCTGACGCCGCCGACCGAAGACGGGACGGTTCAGGCGCAGCGCATCAGCCAAGCCGTGAATGCCGGCGACAATGCAGTTCTGCTCTCGGCGAGCGATGCGGGTAAAGTGGTCGGCGCGATCGATGATGCAGTGGCGCGCGGCGTACCCGTGATGACCTTCGACAGCGATGTTCCCAACTCGAAGCGTTTTTCATTTTACGGCGGCGACGACGCATTGATGGGACGCGAGACGATGGAGGAGCTCGCGACGCAGATGAAGGGTCAGGGCCACGTCGCGATTCTTGCGGGCAATCAAAACGCGCCGAATCTCCAGAAGCGCGTCGAAGGTGCCAAGGAGGCCGCGAAGAAGTATCCCGGCATCAAGATCGTCAATACGTTCTACCATCCTGAAACACCGCAGGACGCCGCCGCGGAAGTCATCCGCGTGCAAAACGCGTATCCGGACATTACTGGCTGGGCGATGATCGGTGGGTGGCCGCTCTTCACGAAATCGTTACTGACCGACCTCGATCCAAAGCGCGTGAAGATCGTCGCCGTCGACGCACTGCCCGACGAGCTCGCGTACGTCGACGCGGGACTTGCGCCGGTATTGATCGCGCAACAACCGTATCTTTGGGGCTCGATGTCGGTAAAGACGATCTTCGATCACGTTTACCTAAAGAAGGACGTTCCTGCGCGAATCGAGATGCCGCTGATTCGTGTGTCGAAGGACAACCTCGGCACGTGGGCGCGCCAGCTTCAGACGTGGGGTTTCACGGGCATCGATCCGAAATACTTGGCGATGGCGAAGTGACAGTGGCGCAGCGCGCCGACGGCAAATCAACGAGGAGTTCGTGTGGATAGAAGAAAGTTCGTCGGGCGTTCCGCTGGTCTGCTCGGTGCGGCGGCGATTGGACCGTCGCTCGCGGGTGCGGCCATCGCCGAGGCGCAGAGTGGCGCTGGCCCGATCGCGTCATTGCATCCGTTTGGTCCGCCGGTCATGCCAATCACCGACGAAGAGCGTCGAGCGCGCATCGAGAAGGCACGTCGTTTGATGACCGAGAATGGCATCAGCGCGATGTTTCTCGAGGGCGGCACGAGCATGTTCTACTACACGGGCGTGCGTTGGGGAAACAGCGAGCGCACGTTCGGCGTCGTCATTCCGGCGAAGGGCGAGCTCGCGTGGGTCACGCCGGCATTCGAGGAACAACGTGCGCGTGAACTGATCAAGTTCTCGAACGACGTGCGCACCTGGCAGGAAGACGAGAGTCCGTATCGCGTGATCGCGCAGATCATTCGCGATCGCGGCGCCGCGAGTGGCAAGATCGGGATGGAAGAGCGCGTCCGGTTCTTCGTCTTCGACGGCGTCCGGCAGGAATTGCCCACCGCGCAGTTCGTGAGTGCGACGCCGGTGACGGCTGGCTGTCGCATGATCAAATCGCCCGCCGAGATTGCGTTCATGCAGCGGGCGAATGACATCACGCTTCAGGCGATCGGCGCGGCATTCAAGACGTTGAGGGAAGGTATGACTCAGCAGCAACTCTCAGCGAATGTCGGCGAAGCGACGACGCACCTCGGCGGCGTTGGCGATGGCGCGCTCGTGATCTTTGGGAAATACACCGCATTTCCGCATGGAAGCGTTCAGCCGCAGAAGCTGCACGAAGGCGACGTCGTGCTGATCGACGCAGGCTGCACCGTCGACGGATACACATCCGACATCACGCGGACAACGGTATTCGGTAAGCCGACGCAGCGTCAGCGCGACGTGTGGGAAACGGAAAAGCGGGCGCAAAGCGCGGCGTTTGCCGCCGCACAGATCGGTGCGACGTGCGAGTCAGTGGACGCGGCGGCACGCAAGGTGATCACCGCTGCCGGATTCGGCCCCGGCTACAAAGTGCCGGGTCTTCCGCATCGCACCGGGCACGGCATCGGTCTCGATGGCCACGAATGGACGAACTTCGTGCGTGGCAACATGACGAAGATTCAACCCGGCATGTGCTTCAGCGACGAGCCGACGATCGTGAGCTACGGTGAGTTCGGAATTCGCCTGGAGGATTGCCTGCACATTACCGAGACCGGACCGAAATTTTTCACGCCGCAAAGCCCGTCGATCGAGAAGCCTGTCTGACGCTCTCGATCAAGGAGCGATGAGCTTGGCGTATGTCGAGTCGATTCGGCGTACGTAGCCGAGCGTCTCGAGATACCGCCAGCGCTGCACGCTCGGAGCAACTTGCTCGACGCTCGCCCAGACCGGCTCACCATTCTTGGCTTTGGCAGCGGCGAGCGCACGCGTGATCGTGCCTTCGCCGGCGTTGTAGCTGGCGAACATGAAACGATGCCGCTCAGCGTCGTCGGGAACGCTCTTTCCCCAGAGCTGCCAGAGGTAATGATCGTGCATGATGCCGGCAGCGATGTTCCATTCCGGCTGATCGATCGTGCCGAACTCCGGTCGGTGCGACGCAATGTCGTGATACGTGGACGGCATGAGCTGCATGACGCCGCGCGCCCCCACCCAACTCTGGGCATTCGCCTTCAATCCGCTCTCGGCGAATCCCTGCGCCTTGAAATACCGCCAGTCGAACGCGGGACCAAAAAACCGCTTCGCGTATTTGCGAAAGGTGGGGTCGTACCGTTCGTTGATCTTTTTGACAGCCCGAGCCTCAGCGGCCTTTTCCAGTGCAACGCCGGTCTTGGAGAGCGTCGAGGTTTGTGCGCGCAGAGCGGCGCTGCCAACGAGCGACAGCGCCAATGCGAGGCCGGAGCCGATCGTCGCGCGAAACATCCTCGTCATCCGATGGCGCGTCCAACGATCAGCGCGATGGCGATGAACAAGGCGGCGATGAAGATCGCGACCGCGACGTTGCCGCGCTTGAGCTCTTCCGGGAAATTCACTTCGGGCGTGAGCCGGTCGATGATCCGATAGCTCAGGTACATCAGCACCACGCCGAGTGCGGCGTAGAGCAGATTGAGACCAAGAATGGACAGCTGCACGACGTCCTCCTTTCTTCGGCGGTCCTAGATGACGACGTACAACGGGCTCGACAGGTTTCGCATTCGAGCCGGGAGGGCTGTTCTGATGGTCGCCGGCCGGTGCTATCTTCGACACGGATTGTGCGGCCGGGTGCAAGATACGGCCACCGCCACGAGAAGCAAGTGGACCGCGTTGTTTAGAGGAGTCTGATCGCCCGATCAGTGCCCGCCGGTCGCCCGTCGATGACGATGTGAGCTTGCTAATCGCGCTCGATGCCGAGCGTCACGCGTTGACCCGCCGTGAGGCCACCGTGCCAGACAATGAGATCGTGTTCTGCATGATCGCGCCGAATGATGAGCCGATTGTCGTAACGCTCCGCGCCACCGGCTTGATTCGCGCCGCCGGCACGTTTTGGGTGCTCGATGAAGATGGGAAGACAGTCATCGAGAATTGGCCGCTTGCCGCCGGCGACTCTGGAACCGCCGAGCGACTCATTGCCCGCGCGCCGACGATGCTGAATCATGGCTGGCTCACATGGGACATCGAGGTCTGCTCCGTGCACGGCGCGCAGGACAACGGTGCAGTCGAAGTCGTGTTGATCCAACATGGCGTGTCGTGTCCGATCACCAAACCGCAACGAT
>JAICYT010000124.1 GCA_025934075.1 Gemmatimonadaceae bacterium | reverse complement strand
GACATCCGCGGCGGTCAGGGCGGGCGCGTCATTGATACCATCGCCGATCATCAACACCGTTCCGCCCTCAGCGCGCAGGCGCTCGATGAACCCGGCTTTGTCGACCGGCAGCAGGTCGCCATACGTCTCCTCGATGCCGATCCGTTGCGCGAGGGCGCGCGCGATCGGCGCGTGGTCGCCCGACAGCAAGACGATGCGCTCAATTCCCTGCGTCCGAAGCGAAGCCAACACATGCGCCAGCTCATGACGAACTTCGTCCGCATACTCGATCACCGCGGCCAGACGTCCGTCGACCTCGACGTACGCGCGCAGCGTCGCGTCAGACTGCTCCAGCGCAGCCGCCTCGAGCACACCCGACTCGCAGTGGGGCAGGACGAACGCGCGCGCGCCGACACGAACCGCATGACCTTCGACATTCGCGGCGACTCCCTGCCCCGGAGCCTCGAGGCTTTCCGTCGCCCGTGGAATTGCCATTCCCGCAGCGCGCGCGCCCTCGACGATCACGCGCCCGAGCAGATGGCTCGAGCCTTCTTCGACGGCGGCCGACCAACGCAGCACGTCATGCTCGTCGAAGCCGGGCGCAGCGCGAATTGCGCGGAGTCGCGGCTTGCCGATCGTGAGCGTGCCGGTCTTGTCGAACACCGCGACATGCGCGGTTCCCAGGCGCTCGAGCGCGCCGCCGTTGCGAATGATGATGTGACGCTTCGCGGCGCGATTGATTCCGCCGATGATCGCGACAGGCGTGGCGAGAATCAACGGACATGGCGTCGCGACGACGAGGATCGCCAGCGCGCGCGTCCAGTCATGCGTCATCCACGCGGCCAATCCGCAGACCGCGAGCGTCACCGGCGTGAACCAGATCGCGTAGCGATCGGCCAGTCGCTGCAACGGCGCTTTGCTCGCTTGTGCCGTTCGCACCAAGTGAACGATGCGCTCATACTGACTCTCCGCGGCAAGCGCGATCGTGCGCATGCGTAACGCACCGAAACCGTTGAGCGTGCCGCTCATGATCGTCGTTCCGGCACGCGCTGCGACGGGCGCGGCCTCACCTGTGAGCGACGATGTGTCGAGCTCCGATTCGCCTTCGGTGACGATTCCGTCGCACGGAACGAGATCGCCGGGGCGCACCAGCAGCTCGTCTCCGACCTCGATGAGCGAGACGGGAACATCGTCCACGTGTCCGCCAACGATTCGATGGGCAGTCCGCGGCGCCGCCGCTTCCAGCGCGCTCACCGCGGCTGACGCTCGACCCTCGGCGAATCGCTCGAGCGCCTCGCCGCCGGTCTGCATGAGCACGATGACCAGTCCCGCCAACGGTTGGCCGAGTACAACGGCGCCGATGATCGAGAGCGTGGCAACGACGTCGGTGGCGAAGCGTCCACGCCCCGCGGCGCGCAACGTTCCCCAGATTACCGGTGCGCCAGTCGCGATGAGTCCGAGCATCCAGACTTCGGCGGCCAAGTCGGAATTGGCTGCGTAGTATAGAATCGCCCCCACGACAATGAGCATGAGGGCAATGATGGGAAGAACTGCTCGTCGCCGCATCGACCATCGCCTCGTGGTCATCTAGTTGTCGACACCGTTGCGCGGCGCCACGATGACCGAGCACGTTGCGCACCGAACGACGCGTGTCGCGACGGCGCCAATCGTGACTCTGGCTGGCGGTCCATGGCCGTGCGCGCCAATGGCGATCAGGTCGACGGCCTCGCGCGTCGCGATCTCGAGCAGCTCACTCGCGGCATCGCCAGACGCGACAACCGATTTGAGCCGGACGTCGAACGAGCGCGGAAGCGAGCGCACGTAATTGTCGAGCGCACGCTCCGGGTCGCTGCGATACCGGACCGCGCCGCTGCTCCGTGCAATCTCGCCTCCACGTGGCGCCACGTGCACGACGGTCACTTCGGCGCGCGGTGCCGCAAGAGCAAGGGCGAGTCGCGCCGCAAGGAGACTCGCCTCGCTGAAGTCGATCGCCAATACCATTCGCTGCGGCGGCACAGCGGCGAATGGCGCAACGGCAAGCACCGGCGAGCGTGCTTCGCGAATCAGACGCAGCGTCGATTCGTCACCGTGGAGGCGGTCGATCACCCGCGGACGTCCGATGCCGGCAACGAGCAGCGCGCCATGGGCCGCCGCCGACTGCGCGAGCACGGTGGGCGGGTATCCAGAACGCACTTCGATCCATGTTTCGACCGAATCGCCGAGCACGCGACGCAACTGCGATTCGACCAATGCTTGTCTCGCCACCGCATCGAGCAGCTCGGCGGATTCGCTGAATTCGGACGCATCACAGGTCGCGTGCGGCGGCAGCACCGTCAGCACGCCCAGTGGCCCGCCCGATAAGAGCGCGCGAGCCGCACGCAACGCTGCATCGGATTGTTCGCGCCCATCGGTTGCGACGAGTATTCCGGCCGGCACCTCGCCGGGCATCTCACGGCGTTGGGCATATGGATGTGCGGCCGTCGGCATGACCATGTTGTTCGCCTCCTTTTTCTCGACCGCCGGCGGCGCTTTGCCTACGACGCGGTCGAATCAAAGATCGAGGAGGCCCTCGGGTGCCGGTGTCGGCAATTCGCCATGACCGCGTCGGGGAATCGCCGTTCGACCCAAACGCCATTTGCGCCAGTCAGGTCGTGCTACGTCGTGGACGAAGCTCGGCGGCCAACCATGTCGTCCACGTGAATGCGAAAGATCGCCGTGCGAAACGGAGTTGGGTCGCCCGGTGTCAACGCGTCGACATCGACACCGCGGAGCAGCTCGACGGCCGCGGCATACAATTCTCGCTCGCGATCACCACCATCCGGCTCGAGGAGATACATCGCGCCGTGAACGACGACGCTTCGCCAATCGAATCGCCCTTCGATCTCATCCACCTCGAACGCAACCCAGGGATGATGCTGCACCGTCGCCAGCTTCGCCCCCGGAGACGTCCGGCCGTACAGCCAATCCTCGGAGTAGACGTACGAGATCGGCTCGATGTCCACACGATCGTGGAACGCGAACGCGATGCGGCCAACGTGACCGCGCCGCAGCAGTTCAACGCAGTCGCGCCGTGGCAGCTCGGAAAAGGTAGGTCGAGTGGTGAGCGCCATTGATTCCTCCGAGCTACTCTGCGGGGCCGCCCGAGTGATCGGGCACCGAGAATGAGAATGCACTGCCCTGCCCAGGACTGCTCTCGAGCCAGATTCTACCGCCATGCGCGTCGACGATTCCTTTGGCGATCGATAGGCCGAGCCCCGTCCCGCGCGCTCGCGATCCGTCGGATGATTGCCAGTACCGATCGAACACGCGGTGCTGATTCGCCGCCGCGATTCCTGCACCTGTATCACGCACCGAAAACACCACTTCGGAATCGCCGCGCTCGACGCCGATGACGATTCTTCCCTCGTTCGGCGTGAACTTGATCGCGTTGCGAAGCAGGTTGCCGAGCACTTGGACGACGCGCGCCCCGTCAGCCGTCACCATCGGAAGGTTCGTCGGCACGTCGACGTCGAGGGTGATCCCGTGTTGCGTCGCTTCGACCTCGAACATGTGTCGCGCTTGGAGCGCGATCTGTGCCGGATCCTGCGGCCGAAGCTCGAGCGACAATCGTCCGCGCTCGATGTTCGCCACGTCGAGTAGATCCTGAATGAGCCGGTTCACCCACTCGGTAGACTCGCGAATCGTCCCCAGCAGTTGACTGCGCTTCGTCTGGTCGCTCGGCGGATTCTCCTGCAATACGCGCGCGCACATTGCGATCGCGCTGATCGGGTTTCGAAGATCGTGCGAGACGATGCCGAGTACTTCGTCGCGTGCGCGCGTGGCGCGCTGCGCCAATCCGTACAGTCGTGCATTCTCCAGCGTCCGCGCGGCGGTGGCGACGAACTTGTCGGCCAGGTTGCGCGCGTCCGCCGTAAACTCTCGCGATGGATCGACGGCGATCAACGTCAGTGCTCCGAATGCCTCGTCGCCAGCGACGAGCGGCAGAGTGAGGAGTGAATGTGCGGCGAGTGCCCGCCAGTGCGGAATGGTGGTCGGCTCCTCACTAGCCTCGAGCCAGTCCTCGTCGACGACCGCCACGAGTTCGCGGCGCTTTCGACGAATTGCATCGATGATCGGCGACGGAGAGTCCCACGTAACCGGACGCTCGGCAAGCGCGCGTAGTGCGGGCGTGATCTCGGGCCGTTGCTGTGTGCTGATGACACGACGCAGCGTGTCACCCGGCATCACGATGTCGATGATGCACGCATCGGCCAGTCTGGGAATCGGCAGGTCGACGACTGTTTGCACCGCGGCATCGAAGTCGAGCGACCGCGCGAGCTCGCTCGAGGTCGCGGCGAGGAATCGTTCGTCTTCTTCGGCTCGTTTGCGATCGGTGATGTCGCGAAGTACGACCGTGAACAGGATTCCGTCCGGCAGCACGAGCTTCGAGATTGACGCCTCGGCGGGGAATTCTTCGCCGTCGCTCCGCAGGCCGAAGATCTCGCGGCGTTCGCCCATGCGGCGCGCCGTCACCGGCGATCGCGCGAAGCTCTCCATGTGCCCGTCGTGACCCGGACGGTAGCGGGCCGGAATGAGCACGTTCAGATGGCGACCAATCGCGTCATCGGCCTTATAGCCGAAAATCTCCTCGGCGCCGCGATTGAAATGAACGATGTGGTGCTCGTGATCCACCGAGATGATCGCGTCGGCGGCGATTCCCAGGATACCTGAGAACTTCGCCTCCGACGCGCGCAGCGCCCCTTCGATGCCGGCTTGCTCTCGCAATCGCTTTTCGAAGGAAGCTTGTCGAGCGAGCAGGACGGCGAGCGTGCCGCTGACTACCGCGAGCGATCCTAACCGCCACCACGCACGATTGTCCCCGTGCGCAAGATCGACGAGAGTCAGGCTGACGGGAACAATCAGGACAGCGATGGCGATCCAGAGGGCCGTGCGAAGCTGCCGAGCGTGGACGACGGGCATGCGATGATGGTGGATTCCCGCGCCGATTCTCGACGGCTGAACCTCTAGACTTCCGCGAGTAGGCCCAGCTTCAGCGCGAGTTGAACGTAGTCCGAACGGTGGGCGAGGCCAAGCTTCTCCTGAATCCGCTGCTTATAAGTATCGACAGTCTTTGGGCTGATGAATAGGCGTTCGCCAATCTCGGGCGCGGAGTATCCCTGGGCGACGAGGCGCAAGACGTCGCGCTCACGCTGTGTGAGCTTCTCGAAACGCTCACGCTCGCTCTTCGCCGGATCTTTCTTGGTGAGATTGTTCGCGAGAACGCGCGCCGCCGCCGGGCGAACATAGACGTCGCCATGTGCCACCGCGCGAACCGCGTCGACCAGCTCGCGGTCGGCCGCACTTTTCACGAGATAGCCCGCGGCGCCGGATTCCATGAGCGGAACGAGATAGTCTTCCTCGGTGTGCATCGTGAGGATGAGCACGCGCGCGGCGAGACCCTTCTTCACGATCTCTCGTGTCGCCGCCGCACCGTCGAGCTCCGGCATCGATAGATCCATGACGACCACGTCGGGCTTGAATCGTTCAGCCAGCGTGACAGCCTCGAGGCCGTTTTTCGCTTCGCCGATCACTTCGATGTCGCGGGCCGCGCCAAGCACGGCCTTGAGCCCGGCTCGAACGACGGCGTGGTCGTCGGCCAAAATTACTCGAATGATGTCGTCAGTCACGCAATACCTCCCTGTGTTCAGTTGCTCGCTTGCAGCGCTTGCGCGCTCGCCAGCGGAATTGTCGCCACGATCGTCGTGCCGTTGCTCGGTGCCGTCTTGATCTCGAGCGATCCATCGACGAGCGCGACCCGCTCACGCATGGAAAGTAGTCCCATCCCACCGGTCGTTCCTTTCTTCTCGACCGCGCGCAGGTCGAAGCCGTCTCCGTCGTCGTGTATTTCCAAGCGCGCGCTCGCGTCATCTGTGCGCAGCGTCATCCAGACCCGGCGCGCCGCGGCGTGTCGTGTCGCGTTGCGGACCGATTCTTGGGCGACGCGATACAGCACGGACTCCACGCTTGGCGAGAGTCGTCTCGTCGCATCGTCCGCATCGACGTCGATGTCGATCCCCGTGCCCTTCGACGACTCGCGAGCGAGCTTGTGGAGCGCCGCCACGAGGCCGAGGTCGTCGAGCACGCGCGGATGCACCGTATGCGAGAGTACGCGAACTTCTTCGGTGATCTCCTCCGCCATGTCTCGCATGTCCAACAATCGTGCGGCGAGCGCCGGATCGGTGCAGTCGCGCGACGCCGCTGACAATTGAAGCAGCAGCGCGGCGAGACGCTGGGCGGTGGAATCGTGCAGCTCACGCGCCAGCACGGCGCGTTCCCGATCGCCGACCTCGATCACCTCGGCAGCGAGGGCGCGCATCCGAGCGCGATCGGAGACGAGGCCATCGAGCAAGATGTTGAACATCGCGCCGATTCTGAGAACTTCTTGATCGGCGACGGTCGAGCGCTCGACGCGCGCGCCGAAGTCACCTTGCCACACACGCTCGGCAACTGCTTCGAGATCTCGAATGGGTCGAAGCGCGATCAAGACGAGCACGACGTGCAATGCGAGTGCGATAACGATCGCGGCGTCGCGCGCGAAGCCACTCGAATTCGCCAAGCCCGACCAAATCGCGATCAGCAGCGCGACCACGGCCAAATTTGCTCCGACCAGCTTCACGACCAGAGGAACGCGGAGCGCCGCCAGACGAATGCTGCGCCTGGCACTGGCGGATCGCGGCTGGCCACGAAGGAGCTGAACCGTTTTGGCCGGTTGGTGTGATGGAACTGGCACGGCGAGTGACATCGGTGGGCCTCAAACGACGAAAGCCGGTTGTCTGGAGGAGTTTAGGCAGTCTGCGATGGTGGTTGTGTCGGGCGCTTGAGGGAACTACGGACGGGGAATCCCTGATGTCCTGTCAGGAATTCCCCGACCTGCCATTTGCCGGTTGTTCGCCAGGGTTACGGCTGTCCGGATGCCGCGGCGATTGCTTTGGCGCCTACGCTGAGCTCGAAGTTCACTTTGACTTCGTTGCCGGTCTTGAGGCGGCCGAAGATCGCCGTGGGCGGCTGGATCCCGTAGTCCGTCATGAGAATCGGAACAACGCCTGTCGCCTTGACGGAGCCGTCGGGCATGCGCGTCGCTGCGACGTCCAACTTGAGCGGATTTTCTTTCCCGGCGATTTTCAACGTGCCGACCGCGTGAAGCGTGAAACTGTCTTTCGCTTCGCCCGGGACCGCCTCGAAGGTCGCCATGATGTAGCTGATCTCAGGCGAGTCGTCGGCCTTGAGCGCCTTGTATACGTTGCCGTCCATACCGCCGTGGTTGCACTTGAGCGACTTCACGGGAACCTTGACCTCGACCTTCTTGAGGGCTTTCGGTGGGGCGACCGCGATTTGGGCCGCCGCCGCGGCGTCGAACTCGATCGCTGCATCCATCGTCGTGGCTTGGCAGCTCCAGCTGTGCAGGTTCGACGTTCCGTCGATCCAGAGCTTGCTATCGGGCGCGACGGCAACCCGTGCCGTACCCTGAGCACCAGCCAGCGTTGCGCTCGAAGCCATCAATGCGAGCATGGCGATGCTGGCGAAATTTGTTCTGGTCATCCTTCCTCCCGTTAACTCGAGTTCACCTGTGCCGGTCGGCGCTTGCAGGGCCCTCGAACTGGATGGGAAGGTAGGATTCAACGAAACGCGTTACTGTCGGGGAGATGAATGAACGTTGGTAGGGAGACTGTGATGCATCGCGTGGAGGATTCGCCGCGACCCAACGTCAGGGTTCTCCCGACCCGGCGCGAGCCTCGAGCGCGATGACGTGCGGCGAATGTCCCGTGCGGGCCAGGAATTTCTCGATGTCAGCGCGCGTGATCACGAGCGTCGCGGTATTCACGAGCGGGTGACAGCGCCATTCCGGCGTATTCCATACGTCGGCGTCAATGTATAGCTCGACGGCACTTGCTGTGTCGTGTATCAGTCCAAGTACCGTGACCGACCCTGGCTCGACGCCGAGGTGCTTCATCAATCGCTCCGGGGACGCGAAGCTCAATCGATCGGCGTGACTCTGCTCGGCGAATCGTTTGATGTCGACTGCTTTCTCGCAGGTGGTGACGAGCAGCAGATGTCGCCGCCCGCGCTTGTCGCGCAGAAAGATGTTCTTCGTCTGCACCGCCGGGCTGTCGGGCAATGCCGCAGACGCTTCGTCGCATGTGAAGACGGGAGGGTGCTCGTACTTGGCGTACGAGATCTCTAATTCATGGAGCAATGCGTAGAGGTCGGGCATCGGTTCATCGGCATCGGAGGTCTTGAACGAATGGGAGTCAGCCAACATCTCGAGCGGCCTGCGCGCGCGTCGCCGCTGCAGCCGGAGCGAACACTCTCACGATTGCCAATGCAACCACCAGCATCGCGACCACGAACCCGACCACGCCCAGCCACCGCCACCGTCCCCAAAAAATCCCACCCACCGCCCCGGCAACGCTCGACCCCACGTAATAGAAGAACAAATACAATGCTGCTGCCTGCGCCTTCGCGTGGCGCGCCTCGAGGCCGACCCAACTGCTCGCCACCGAGTGCCCACCGAAGAAACCGAACGTGACCGTCGCGATTCCGACGACGACCAACGAGAGCGGCCCCGCGATCGTGAGAGCGACGCCGAGCAGCATCAGGGCCGCCATCAGGGACAGCATTCGGCGGCGACCCACGCGATCCGCGCGCGCACCAATCCACGCCGACGCGAAGATGCCGACGAGGTACACGACGAAGATGAATCCGACGGCCGTTTGACTCAACCGATACGGCGCGTCGAGCAGATGGTACGTGACGTAATTGTACGTCGTCACGAACGATCCCATCAGCAGGAAACCCACCGCGTACAACCCAATGAGCCGCGCGTCGCGAAGCTGTTCCCAGAACGACCGCATCAGCGCACCCGTGCGCAGCGGGCGCGCGACGAAATGCTGCGACGGCGGAAGCGTCCGCCAGAAGATCACGCTCGCGGCGACGCCAAGAAGTCCGATCCCACCCATTGCGTACCGCCACGACAGCACGTCGGTAATCAACGCCGTGATCAATCGGCCGATCATTCCGCCCAATCCATTCCCGCCGATCGCGAGCCCCATGGCCAATCCGATCGACCCGGGATGCACTTCCTCGCTCAAGTATGCCATCGAGATTGCCGGAAGCCCGGCGAACGCGATTCCCGCGATGGCACGCAGCGCGAGAAATATTCCCCAATTCGGCGCGAGCGCGGACGAGATCGTGAGGAGCGCCGACGCAAGCAGAGAGCCGACCATCATCGACTTACGCCCGCGCGCTTCCGACAGCGCGCCGGCAACGATCATCGCCGGCGCCAAAAGGCCCGTGGTCAATGAGAGTGACAAACTGCTTTGTGCCGCGCTGACATTGAAATCGCGTGCGAACACGGGCATCAGCGGCTGCACGCAGTACAACAGTGCGAACGTCGCGAAACCGGCCGAGAAGAGCGCGAGGTTAGTGCGGCGGAACTCGGGAGTTCCTTGGTGGATCTGCGGTTTCAGCTCGGCCGGTCGATCGGGCACGACCAAGAACCTAGCGGCTCCCGAGTGACGGCGGCGGGCGCGTGGTAGAACAAGATCGCTTCCGCCCTTCCGTCTTACCTTCGGTCTTACTCCGCCGCCCCCGTCGCCATCCGGATCTGCGCCAGCTTGTCCGGCGACCCCACAAACAGTTCCGACGGGTACCGCCGATACTGCAGCATCTGACTGTAGATCGCGCCCTGGTCGTAGCGATTCAAGCCCAATCCGGCAAGAAACTGCAGTCGCAAGTTGCGATCGTGATTGATCTCGGCGTCAGCCAACCACGGGCGCAACATCGGCTCGTTGCCGGCGAACGTCGCGAACAGCTCGGTCGCTGAATTGAACCCGATCTGCCGAAGCGATTGCGCGACCTGCGCGTATTGCGGGCTCTCGAGGCGCTGCGTGATGGCGTCGACGTCGATCTTCATGTTGCCCTGTTGACCGACGAGCACCAGGTCGTATCCGCCGCCGTTGTTCGTGTTGCCGAAGACGACACCGTTCGGGAACGCCTGGAAGAACGTCGCGACTTCGCTCTTCACCGCCTCCGGGCTGCTCTCGTAGAGCTGCACGAACAACGTGACGACGCCGCCCGGGTTCAAATGCTCCTTCACGACGTCGAAGAATTCCTTCGTGTAGAGCGTCGCTGCGCCCTTCACCCACGGGTCGAGTGGATCCGACGTCACGGCATCGAACTTCTGCTTCGTCGTGAGAATGAAATGCCGAGCGTCGTCGATCTCGACGCTGACCTTCGGATTCGAGATCACGTTGAAGTTGTGCGCGCCGAAATACTTCGACACGACTTTCGGCACCAACGGCTCGATCTCGGCGATGGTCTCATGTCCGAGATTGGGATCGATGCTCACGGCACCCGCGGTCACACCCGCGCCGCAACCGATCACGAGCACCGATCCCGGATGTGGCGGCAGCAACGTCGTCAAATGTCCGAGCATGCGCTGCAGCCGCATGTCCTGCGGCTCGCTCGACGCCTGCACCTTGCCCGCGTTGTGATAGTTGAGCACTCCGTTCGACAGCTGCGACACGGCGACCGACGCGGTCATTCCTTCGCCGACGTAGATGAAATCGTTCGCATTCTCGAGCCGCGTTGCGAACCAGCGGCCGTAGCCGACGAGCAGCGCCGGAATGGGCGGGACCGACTTGATGAAGATCAATGCCCAAGCGATCGTGACGAGTCCCCAACTCATTGCACGTCGCGTCATCACGGGCTTCGAGTTGATCGCGGCCGCCGCGGATGGGAAGAACATGATCAGCGCGCTCATCGCGGCCGTGCCGATCAAGAGGCGTTGCGACGCCTGCGTTCCCAGCCAGGCGATGATCAGCAAGCTGCCAAACAACGCGCCGATGATTCCACCGATCGTATTCGCCGCGTACACGGTACCGACGAGACGACCGGAATCCTTCTCGTCGCGCCCAACCGCGGCCAACGCGAGCGGAAAGCTTGCGCCCCAGAAGCACGCCGCCGGCAGCACCGCCCATAGACAGCGCACGAGATCGATCTGGAAGGTGTACTTCGCCTCGATCGCCAAGCCCGGACTCACGGGCCAATACGGAAGCATTCTCGTCATCGAGTACGCCGCCCACGCAATCGTCGCCGTCAAAAAGAACTGACAGATACCGAGCGCCATGCGCGGGTTCTTGACCGTGCGCGCCATCACGGAGCCGATGCTGCTTCCGATTCCCAGCCCGACGAGAAACGCCGCGAGAATGAGCGAAAACGTATAGGTCGTGGCGCCGAGCAAGAGCGACAGCAGGCGCGTCCACACCGCTTCGGCGGCCAACGCGGTCGCCCCCGACAAACCAATCGTGACGTAGACCGGCCAGCTCCCCACCGGTATTAGCGGTGCCTTGACGTCGCTCTCGGCCGCGTCCTTCGGCGGGTTGTACGGCGCGGCTCGCACGAGCGCCAAACTCGCCAGAGCGACGGCGACATCGATGCCGACCGCGACGTACGTCGCAAATGCCATGTCATGCAGACGCAGGAGATAGAATCCCGCGAGCAGACATCCGAAAACGGCGCCGGCGATGTTGCCGCCATAGAAGAATCCAAGCCAGGCGACGCCAGTCGGTGTCGTCTCGACCCAGCGCGCGATGGCCGGAAGTGTCGCACCCATGAGAAGTGTGGGCGGAAGCAGGCAAAGCGCGCAGAACAGGCCGCGAACCAGCAGGTCCGCCGTACCGTGCAGCGCAATGGCGTAGTAGAAGCCTCCGGCGTACGGCAATCCCCAGAGCACCAATAGACCGAACACCGCGATCGCCAGCTCGAGCTTCGCGTATACGCGGAGTGGATGCTGCCGTCGCGACACGAACTTGGAGAGGAACAAGCTTCCAATGCACATGCCGCCCATGAAGGTGCCAAGCAGCACGCCCATCGAAACCGCAGACGATCCAATGATCAGGCTGAGAAGCTGGAACCAGACGATCTCATAGATCAGGGCCGCACATCCGCTGCCGACGAACAGCAGAACCACGAGTGGCAGAAGGCGTCCCGCGACGGGTACCTCGCTCGACGGACTCGCGACTGCGGCTTCAACATATGACGACGGGCGACGCTGCGTTTTGCTCGTGGACGGCACGGCTCGGCGGGATGAGGACGGAAAGAGGACTGCGCGTAGAACAGCTACGCGCAGTTGACGTCCTATGTTGGCAGCCTGCGCAGTCTTCGTCCAGGCGCGGCCCGCCAGATTCTCCGGCAGCTGGAGCGCTCCGCGATCCGGGCTGGCCGGCTCCGAAGCCGGCCAGCCCGTCACCAGCCCTTCACGTGAGCGACGGTCCCTTGGGGACTCATCCTTCTAGAACACTCCTAGAACATCGACGGCGACGGCGCGCCAAAGCGGCGCTATTAAACTTTCCTCATCGCCGGACGGGTCGCGCTCAGCTGTTGCGATCGCGATCGCTCATACCGGACTGGCTTCTCGACGAACCGATGTTCGACGAGCTTCTCGTCGATCCGCCGCGATCGGACGAGCTCACGTTCGAGGAGCCGTGGCTCGACGAGCCTGCTTGCTGTG
>JAICYT010000297.1 GCA_025934075.1 Gemmatimonadaceae bacterium | reverse complement strand
ACTGTGTTACCGCCCAACTGAATCTGACCAGGATCCGTGCGGACCTTGCCGAGTGAGTCGAGACGGGGAACGATGTCGTTGAAGAACTGTTGACGGGAGCCGAGGTCGTAGCGGAGACCCAAGCCCTCGAGCGACGTGCGGTCGACGAGGATGATCTTCGCCTTGATGTTCACCTGCGGCTGACGAAGGTCGAGGCTGCGAGCGTACTTCTCGAGATCGCTGAGCGCCGTTGGAATGTCGGTGATGCTGATGCTGTTCGTGATCGTGTCGGCCGTGACGGCGCCGCGCACGGGACAATTGATCGACTGCACGACGCCGACTTGCGGCACGGGCTGCGCCGTCGGCATCCCGGGGACGGGCTGCGAGATCGATGATCCCGCGTTTGCCATCGGCGTCTGCGGACACGTACGAGTCAGGCGCTCGCGCACCATGGGTGCGGCCGCGGCGGCGCGAGCATAGTTGAGGCGAACGTTTCGGGTCTGCAGCGGCACCGTCGACTGACGCGCCGCAATGTTCTCGAACGTATCGATGAAGATGACGCCATCGGGATTGACGGTGACGTCATAGCCGTTGGCGTTCATGACCTCTTTCAACGCAACGTCCCACGGCAGGTTCATGATGTTCGCCGTGACCGTTCCAGTGACGCTCTTCGACTGAAGAATCGTGCGACCGGTAAACGTCGAGAATACGCCAAGTACATCGCTGATCGACGCGTTCTCCCAGTTCACGGTGATGCGCGGCTCCTGCGACTGCTGTTTCGCGGGCTTCGCGACCACGGCGCTCGCTGGCTCCGTTTTCGCGGAAGCCTGCATCATCACCGAGGGCGCTTCGGCTTCGACCTTCGGTTCTGCCTTCGGGGCCTGGGCTTTCGCCGTTTCGCTCTTGACCGGCTCGGCGCTGGTCATGTCGGGTTTCGTCGCTTCGACTTTGGCGAGCTTCGGCTCGGCTTCCGCCTTCGTGCCCGCGCCATTCACTTGCCACGGCGAGAACTTCGCGCCGGCACCATCAATGGCCACATGCACTTCGGCGCCGTCTTGCGTGACCGTGTAGTCGTGCGGCGCATCGAGCGTGAGCACGACGCGCACGACGCTCTTGGTGAATTGCGAGTAGCGGATGCGCGTGATGCCGCCGCGCGCGACGCCATCATACGAATCGGCGGCCGGCAGCCCAAGCGTGGCGCCGGTCATGTCGATGACGATCTTGTCAGGCTTGCTGAGAATGAAGTGCTTCAGCGTGATCGTGCCGTCGACGTGAATGACGACGTCGGCATGGCCCGCGCCGGTCGCTGGGACCACACTCAGCGAGGTTACGGTCGCATCGTTGGGCGTCGGAAGCGCGGAGAGGACCGCAGGACGTCCGCCGATCGCGCCGAACGCAACCAGCATCGCTGATGCAAGCGTCCGGTGATGAATCATTTTACCCTCGCTTTGGTGGAGTCGCCCAGGACCAGAGAGTCCTGACGCGAAGACCCGAATTCTTCAATCGTGAATAGGACGGTTTTGGTACGAATTGCGGACACACGCATGCGGCCGAGTCCAGAGCCGAGTGTGACGCGGTATTGCGCGTTGGTCGCGAGATCGCGCAGGGTCGCCACGGAATGTCCGCCAGCTTGGTCATACAGGATGCCGGTGAGTCGCAGATCGCTCATCGTCGGCCGGAGCTCGTTGGTGCTGAGCAGGGACACGAACGGGTCGCGTCGACCCAAGTCGGTGTAGT
>JAICYT010000135.1 GCA_025934075.1 Gemmatimonadaceae bacterium | reverse complement strand
GTTCATCGGCGATCGTCACTACGCCGTGGCGACGAGTGTCCAGCGCATTCTTCAGCGCTACAAGGAGCTTCAGGACATCATCGCCATCCTCGGCATGGACGAGCTCTCGGAAGACGACAAGAAGATCGTCGGACGCGCACGCCGCATTCAGCGCTTCATGTCGCAGCCGTTCGCCGTCGCCGAGCAGTTCACCGGAATTCCGGGCAAGTATGTGAAGCTCGAGGAGACGGTGTCGTCGTTCGAGCGTCTCGCGTCGGGCGAGTTCGACAACTTGCCGGAGCAGGCGTTCTTCATGGCTGGCGGCATCGATGACGTCGTCGAGAACGCCAAGAAGCTGCAGAGCTGAGTCGAGACAATGCTCAGCGTCTCGGTGATCTCACCTGAAGCGATTCTGTACGAGGGCACCACGGATTCCGTCGTCGCACCGGCGTTCGACGGCGAAGTCGGCATCCTCACCGGCCACGCGCCGATGATGACGCTGCTCGGCAAGGGTGTGCTGCGGTTGGGGGCCGGCGGTCAGCGGTTCAATGTCGACGGCGGCTTCTTGCAGGTCATCGACAACACGGTGCGCGTTGTGACGGAGAAAGCGTCGGTGGCGTGATTGCTTGCATATACGCCGTAGCGTTTGGGGGACGGACTGAACGGACACTAACGGACCAACGGCATCGAGGGCGCGCCGTGCACGATGCTTGCTCGACACCGCACGAGCCTTTCATGGAAATGGTTCATGCGCGCGACACAGTTCGGTGCCCGCTGCCAAGCTGGAGTGTGCAGTCTCCTGGTTCTTTCTCTCGGCGGCATAACGGCGCCTCCGGCAAGTGCACAGCTGCCGGGTGCGCCCGTGCTACAAAACGCGTGGGCGACGCCAGGCGTCGTTGCCGCGATCAACTTTGGGAGCGGGTCGGACGGTGAGGTTTACGCACTGGCGGGCTCGTGGGCTCCGACCTCCGGACGCTTCCAGCTCAGCGGAGGTGCCGGTTCGCGACGATTCAGCGGCGTCGGCTCTCGCAGCGTATTCGGATTGCGGCTTGCGGTCCCGTTCGGTGGCGGTGCCGCCAGCAACTTTGGGTTTGCGGCCTTTGTCGGCGGCGGCGGGGGCGCTGGCGGTAAGAGCAACGCAGCCGATTCTCTCGCGAGCACTAGTCAGTTGCCGGTTGGCGCCGCCATCGGTTGGCGCCGAGCATTGGGTGCGAGCCACGGCTTGTCGCTCTATGCGTCGCCATCGTACGTCTTCTTCACGGGCGGCAGCAAGGCGGGCGGGCTCGTGCGTACGTCGGTTGCGGCGGATCTCGGAATTACCGCCTCGCTGGGGTTGACGGCCGGCATCGAGTTCGGCCAGACGCGTGTGCGTTCGGTAGGTGGCCCTAGCGGCACCCTTTTCGGCGTCGGAATCGCATACGCCCTCGGCCGCCGGTAGGTGGCTTGTGACTTGCCCATCAAGCCAGTGATGGTGCGCGGCGGACGCGCGCCGCACCACTCACGAAGCACAATGAGCCGGGCCATGCCAAATGCGAAATTGCCACCGATTCTGGTGGTCGACGATAACCACGATAACGCTGAGATCATTCGCCAGTACCTGCAGAACCGCGGATATCCGATCACGGTTGCGCACGGTGGGGACGAAGCGCTCGCGCTGTTCGAGACGGTGCGGCCCGCTGACGTGCTCCTCGACGTGATGATGCCTGGCCGCGACGGATGGGAGGTCTGTCGCATCATGAAGCAGCACCCGACGCTCGGCCGAAGCGTGCGGGTGATCATGGTCACGGCCCTGGACGAGTGGCAGGACAAGCGTGAGGCGTTGCAGATTGGGGCGGATGATTACGTTGAGAAGCCCTTCGATCTGCCTACTCTTGCCGCGACGGTCCAACGCAATCTTGCCATGCAGCGTGCAATGGCATCGTGATCTCTAGGCCGAGGAACGCGTGAGCGATTCTATCCTGCTCAGCGATTCCGATGAGGCCGCGCTCGATCCTGCTGTCCAGCAGCTCGATGGCTGGTCCCTCGAGCGTGTGACAGCCGGCGAGCTCGCGAACGCCGTCGCGGCGCGTCCAGGGGTACGCGCGGTCGTTGTCGCGTCCAGTGATCCTGACGTCCTGCGCGCCGTGGTCGAGCGATCGCACAGTTGTGGCGTGCCTGTCGTCGTCGCATGCGCCGACGACACCGCGCGTCGCCGTGCTGTCGAGCTGCGCGCGGAAGAATGGTATCGCTGCCCCGCCGACGCGAACGAGATCGCCCAACGAATTCGGAGCGCCGTCGGCCGAGGGTCGCCGTCCGGGTTGTTGGAGGATCGTGTCGAGCGCGTCGAGTATGAGCAGATGCTCCACGATTCACTTACGGGTCTGCCAACCCTGCCGGTGATGATCGAGCGGTCTCGCAGCTTGTTCAAGGAGCGCGGTGAGCTCGTCGTGCTGTATCTCAATTTTGTTCGCTACTCGAAGATCGAGGAGATTTACGGCTGGGAGAAGCTCGACGCGGTCTTGGAGACGACGGCCGCGGCGGTTCGTGAATTCCTCGACGATACGGCGCTGAGCACTTCCCGTTTGATGGTGAGCTTCACCAATGATGATGACTTCATCTTCTTCCACGTGCCGGCGACAGGAGTCGCTGCTGCGTCGGAGAATGAGATCACCGACATGGTGGCGAGGCTGCAGCGTCACGTCGGCGGGCGCATTGAAGCGCAGCATGGCGAAGACATCGCCGCGCTGTTCGACATCTACGTTGGCCGAGCGCACGTCTACTACAACCCGAAGATCCGTCTCGAGCGAATGATCTATCGTGGCATTCGCGAGGCGGCGAACGCGGCTCGTTCGATCGAAGAGCGCGAGCGCGGTCGTCGCGTTGCCGACTTGCGTTCGAGCTTGCGCGATCGCGCGGTCTACGTCGACTATCACCCGATCGTGGTCACGGAGACGCAGGAAATCTTCGGCTACGAGGCGCTGGCTCGCGGTGTGATGCGCAGCCTGCGCAGTCCCGAGGTGATGTTCGACGTCGCTGCCGAGGCGGATCTCGTTTGGGAGTTGAGCCGCTTGTGTCGCAGCCGCGCGATCGAAGGCATCGAGACGCGGCTTCAACCGAACGAATTGCTGTTTCTCAACGTCGACCCGCACGACTTCAGCGATCCGGCGTTCAACGAGGACGAAGTCAAATATCCGGAACGAGTCGTCATCGAGATCACCGAACGCACGGCGATCAAAGACTATCCGAAATTCCGCGAGCGCCTGCGAATTTTCCGCGAGCGCGGTTTTCGATTCGCCGTCGACGACGCGGGTAGTGGCTACGCTGGACTTGGTTCAATCGCGAACCTCGAGCCCGACTTCATCAAGCTCGACATCTCGTTGATCAACGCGATCGATACGAACTTCATCAAGCAGAATCTCGTCGAGACGATGGTACGCTTCTCGAACGACCACGGCGCGATGGTGATCGCCGAAGGCGTCGAACGCGCAGAGGAATTCAAGACGGTCAAAGATCTCGGCGTCCATCTCGTGCAGGGATTTTTCCTGCATCGGCCGTTGCATCTTCCGCTGTCGCCGATCGCCGAACCGGCCAAGCGCTGACGTCGCTGGCATGGTCGAGCTGATCGCTGCCGACACGTGGTAGGGAAGGATCTATTCTCGTTTCGTTGGCGCTCGAGTGGTGGCTCGGCTGGTCCGCATCAACATTTTTGGACGCGGATTTGACGGATTGAACCGATCGGCACGGTTGAAGCGTTTGGCGTGAACTGACGGAACGGCTTCAACGCCGAGACGCCGGGACGCAGAAGAACATTCCCGGCTCGTTGCGGGCCGATGCTGCCCCGGTGCCGTCGTCGGCGCCTCGGCGCCAAAGCAGTGAGCGGTTCTTAATTGGAGTCTGACCCCAATTCCCTTTCACGAAGAGACCGCATCGCGGACCGACCGGTCTCGGTGTGCCAGGGGCTTTGAGCCTGTTCTGTGCCCGATACTGGCTCACAGCTCCATGCTAATCGCTCAAAGGTCACAGCTTGGGCTCACGCTGGAACTCGCGCTGCCGGCCGCGGCGCCGTGAGTACCGAATGACGCTTTCCGCCGATGCGCCGAGCAGCTCAACGGAGCAATCGATCAACAAGCTCGAACGATCGCTCGGCGGCTCCGAGGCCGCTGCGGACGAGGGCGCGAGCACAGTCGCCAAACTCGCGTCGCGCTGAGCTATCTGTGATCCACGTGCGAGCACGGCGAACGATGTCGGCCTCGTTCGACACCGACGCACCACCACCGCGCTGTGCGAGTAGCCCGGCATCGCGGCTGCCATGATGCCGCGGTCCGAACAATACGGGAACGCCGAACGCCGCTGGCTCGAGCACGGAATGTAGTCCCGCGGCGTGAAAGCCCCCGCCAACGAATGCGATGTCAGCCAGCGCGTACAGCTCCCCGAGTACCCCGAGCCGGTCGACGACGACGACGTCCGACGTGCTCGCCACTTCGTCGCCGAGTCGAGAGACGGTCAATTCTGCCGCGCGAGCCCAGTCGAAAATAGGAGCGAGATGGCCCTCAGTCGGCTCATGTGGGGCGATGATCAACCGCGCCGTCAGGTTGCCACGACGGAGAGTCTCGAACGCGGGGAGCAAGACTGCTTCGTCCGCCGGCCAGGTCGAGCCGGCGACGAGTGTCGGCCGGGAGTTTCGAAGTGGAGCCAACAGCGCGCTGGTACGATCCACCCGTTGCGCGCGCGCCCACACCTGATCGTACCGTGTGTCGCCCGTGATCACGATGACGTTCGAGCGCACACCGAGCTGCACGAGGCGGTCCGCGTCCGCGTCATCGATGGCACCGACGACTTCGAGGGCGGCGTACGCGTCGCGGAGGAGCGCTGACGCGGTGCGCGACCGGCGCGACGAGCCCCGAGCCAGCGTCGCACTGATCAGGCCGAGGCGTACGCCGCGCGCGCGCGCTTCCCGAGTGATGACCGGCCAGACATCGAGCTTAGAGAACACTAATGCCGTCGGCGCGAGCGATTCGAGCGCGACGCGCGCGTCGCCCGGCGTGTCGAACGGGAGGTAGTCGCGGAAATCGACGTCCAGCTGACTGGCGAACCCGATCGCGCTCGGTGAGAAGTACGTATAGGCGAGCTGCAGCTCGGGCCGTCGCGAGCGTGCGAGCTCGAGAATGGGTCGCGCCTGCAGGCCTTCGCCGACCGATGGCGCGTGGATCCACAGCAGCGGTCGCGCTCGATCACGCGTCGTCGAGGCCCAAGCGCGATATCGATCACGAATGCCGCGCCGCGCGCGCAAGGCGCGCACGACTTTCGATTCACTCTTTGGGGCGACTGCGGCTGCGCCCCGTGCGAGCTGCGCCAACGCACCGTAGCCGAGTCGCGCGGGAAATCGCATGAGGATTCTAAATCCTCGAATGACGGCGCTACTTCGATCGCGCCTTGAGCGCCGCGTCGATCGCGGCGCCTACGTCCTTGTCGGCACCGGTCAACGTTTGATTGCCGACGAAGAATGTCGGCGTCGAGTTCACGCCGGCCTGGCGTGCGCGATCGCGGTCGGCGTCGATCAATGCGAGCGTCGCGTGCTGCGCCATGCAGGAGCGCCACGCCGGCATGTCGACGCCGAGGGCTTTGGTCATCGAGTCGAATTTCGCGCGCGGATCGGGCAATGTCTCCCACTGGCTTTGGCTCGCAAAGAGCGTGTCATGCATCGGCCAGAATTTATTTTGTACCGACGCGCACATCGCGGCCTCGGACGCCGGGAGCGCATTCGGATGCATGCTGAGCGGCATGTTGAGGAAGGCGAGTCGCGCCTTGCCGGTCTTCACGTAATCCTTCACGATCTTTGCGTAATTGGCAGTCTCCCATTCTTTGCAGAACGGGCACTGAAAATCACTCGCCATGATCACCCATACCGGAGCCGTGGAATCTCCCAGGATGCGGCCGCGATCGGCGAGGTCGCTGATGCTGTCGTGCGGCGTCGCGCCCGTGGTCTTTGTCGTTGCCGCATTGCCAGTGGTCGCTGGCGTCGGGGTAGCCGCCGCGGGCGTGCCCGTTTTGTCCGCAGCGGCGCCAGAGCGCGTGCAGGCGGCGACGGAGACGATCGCGGCGGCGATGCCGCTTGCAACGAGGAGATGACGGAAAGCTGATGACATGGAAGTGGCGTGTGGGCGGGTCGTGGAGGACTCGACGAAAGTTAGGCATCTCGCGCGAGACTCACAAACTCTTACACGACAATAGCGTAGACGTGTCAATCTGGCGAGCCGAAGGAGGCATACGTCTTGCACCCTCGACGTGCGCCGGACCTCAGTCTCCGACCTCGATCGATCACGTCCGAACAACCCGCACGACATGGGCACGACGCTGGAGTGGTATCGAGAAGGCGGGCCAACGATGCTGCTCGTGCTAGCCGTCGGCATCGCGGGACTCGTGATCCTCATCGAACGATTCTACGTCATCGTCATCCGGTCCAAGAACAACGGACGCATTTTCATCGATCGCATCATCCAGCTCGTTCACACCGGCAAGATCGACGACGCGATCAAGCAATGCACCGCATCGGCGGCCGCACTCTCCGACATCGGTCTCCTCATTCTGCGCAGCCGAAGTCGCGACGAACCCGATCTGCGACGCGTGGCGAACGCCGCAACGCTCGCCGTGCTCCCCAAGCTCACACATCGCATTGAATACCTCTCGACGCTGGCGATCGTCTCCATCCTGCTCGGCGTGTTGGGCACGTTAGCCGGCTTTCACGGATCGCTGATCGCCGGCAACGCGGGCCAGGTCAGCGTCTCGGACGGTTTGGCCAAAGCATTGCCTCCGACGATTTTCGCCCTCGCCGTATCCAGCGTGCTGATACTCGGACGCGGATATCTGCTCGTCCAAGCCGAGTCGATCACCGGACAGGTGCACGAGTTCTCGGCGCGTTTGATCAGCGCGCTCATCGACCAGCCCGACGTTCGCTTGGGGCATCGTTGAATCACAGCGCCCACGTCCTACGTAGTGACGGCGGTAAGACGTGAAGGGCGCGCTTCCCATCGCGACTCGTGCCCAATAGCCTTCTTCATGGGCCGGGCAAACGACAGCGTTGTTGCCCGCAATCCTCTTCGCCATCGCTCGTGTCGCTTCGCGCGCTCGCGCTTCTCCTTTCAGCGTTCGTCGTTACCGCCGCCCAAGGTCAGGGGCTGCAGATTCCTGCGCCGCAGGGATATGTCAACGATTTCGCGCACGTCATCCCAGCGTCGAACGCCAATACGATCAACGCGATCATCAACGACGTCCGAGCGAAATCGGGCGGCGAGATCGTCGTCGTTACACTGCCTGACCTGAAGGGACGGCCGATCGAAGAAGTCGGTCTGAACATCGGTCGGCAATGGAAGGTCGGTCAGAACGCAAAGCCCGGAGATCCGGCGCGGAACACGGGCGTGATCATTCTCGTCGTGCCCAAAGAGACGAGCAGCGACAACCAAGGGCATGTGCGAATCGAAGTTGGCCTTGGCGCCGAAGGATTCATCACCGACGCGACGACTGGCCAGATTCGCGATGAAGCGCTGACCTATTTTCGGCGCGGCGACTATGGCGGCGGCATCGAAGTAATGACGCTGCGCGTTGCTCAGCGCTACGCGAACGAATTCCATTTTGCGCTCGACAGCTCGTTCCAGCAACCGGTCGAACAACAACGACCCCGTCAACGCAGCAGTGGTGGCATTCCGCCGATTCTCTGGCTCTTTCTGTTGTTCTTCATTCTCTCCATGCTCGGCGGGCGACGGCGCGGCTGCGGACCTGGCGGATGCTTGCCAATCTTTCTGCCGATCGGCGGTGGTGGCTGGGGCGGTGGGCGCGGCGGCGGTTGGGGAGGTGGCGGCTTTGGTGGTGGGGGCGGCGGAGGAGGCTTTGGCGGTTTCGGTGGCGGTGGAGGGTTTGGTGGCGGCGGCTCTAGCGGATCATGGTGACAATGGCACGCATGACTCTCGATGAACTCGTTTCGCAGTTGCGCGCCGCATACGGCACCGCGCTGCGTTCGATCGTGCTCTACGGCTCTGCTGCCGCCGGCGAACACATTCCCAAACGCTCCGATTATAACGTGCTCGTGATCGTCGACTCGCTCGACTCCGAGCGTTTGACGGCGGCGTCGGCGGCGTCGCGCGCGTGGACCGAAGCTGGCAATCCGGCGCCGCTGACACTCACGACGCCGGAGTGGCGCGGCTCATCGGACATTTTTCCCATGGAGTACGCCGACATTCTCGAGCGACATCGTGTGCTCTATGGCGATCCGCCGTTCGATGGCATCAGCGTCGACCGAAAGGATCTGCGGTTGCAGCTCGAGCAGGAAGCGATGGGGAAGCTGATCAAGTTGCGACAAGGCGTTCTCGCGTCCGGGAACGACGGACAACGTCAGCTCGAGCTGCTCGCCGCGAGCGTCAGCGCAATCATGATCGTATTTCGTGCCTTCCTTCGACTGCACGGCACCGCGCCGCCGACGGACAACGTCGCGCTGGCTGAAGCGGTGGGACGCGAAGCAAGGTTCGACGCGTCGGCCTTTGCGCGCGTGGTCAGACACGTGCGCGGAAAAGATCAGCTCAAGTCGGGCGACGTCGGCCCGGTCCTCGCAGGATACCTGCGCGGAATGGAACAGCTGGTTTCCTACATCGACCATTACGAACCGACCGTCTAGCTGCGTTGCCGTGTTGCGCTGTCACTTTGCGGCCGATTCTACGTAGTGTCTCTAACGTACCACCGTTCCACCGTTCGAGTTCCACCATTCCTCAACAGGATCCGACAATGAAACGCTGGCTCGCACTCTTGCTTCTGCTCCCACTCGGCGCATGCGGCTACAACCGCATCCAATCGCTGGATGAGCAGGCCGCCTCGACGCAGAGTCAGATCGAAGTTCAGCTCCAGCGACGTGCCGATCTGATTCCAAATCTCGTAAGCACGGTCAAGGGCTACGCGCAGCATGAAGAGGCTGTGTTCACGCAGGTCGCGCAGGCGCGCTCGGGACTCCTTGGCGCGGTGCAGGCCCACGACCCCGAGCAGATGGCGAACGCCAATGCGCAGCTCACTGGTGCGCTCGGACGTTTGCTCGTCGTGTCGGAAGCGTATCCGCAACTGAAAGCGGACCAGAGCTTCCTTCGACTGCAGGACGAGTTGACCGGAACTGAAAACCGGATCGCCGTTTCACGCATTGACTACAATCAGGCGGTGAACGCATACAACGCCTACATCCGTCAATTCCCGGCGGTAATGACGGCGAAGGTGACGGGTGCGAAGCCACGCAAATACTTCACGGCCACTGGTGCGGCGCAGGAAGGACCGCCGCCGGTCGATTTCTCGAAGCCGACGCCGCCCGCTACACCGCCTCCAGCGACTCCGCCAAAACCGTAGTCGTCATCCGGTGTTGTCATCCTGAGCGTAGCGAAGGATCTGCTCGTGTTCCCGAAAAAGCAGATCCTTCGTCGTTTCACTCCTCAGGATGACGGACCAGCTACTTCGCTTCAGCGAGGGGCTTCGGAAATAACGAAGCCCCTCTTGCTACCCGCCACCCGGTCACGTCGAGCGCGGCGACATTCGCGAAGTGAAAATCTTCGACGCGCCCGGGACCTCCAAGCTGCACCCACAGTTCCTGCGCTTTGGTCGGCATGAATGGCGCGAGGTGAATCGCATGGCGGGCGAGCTGGCGCATGATCGCGGCGAGGACGGCCTCGAGTTGCGCGCGGCTGTCGGGATTCTTCGCGAGCGCCCACGGCTGACTCGACTGAATGAACTCGTTGCCGCGCGACACGCACGCCATCACACGCTTGAGTCCTTCGTGCAGCAGAAACCCACGCGGTCCGTCCATCGCGGCGTGGTACTCCGCGAGGTCGGCCGCGTCGGCGCGATCGAGATCGCCCGGCGCGCCGGCTGGAACGATCGCGTCGCAATATTTCTCGACCATCGAGATGGCGCGGCTGGCGAGATTGCCCAGTGAGTTGGCCAAGTCGGAGTTGTATCGGTCGTCGAAGCGCTCGTACGAGAAAGTGCCGTCGGTATCGAACGGAACCTCGCGTAGCAAGAAGAAGCGAAACGCATCGGCGCCGAAGCGGTCGATTGCTTCGTCGAGGTCGAGACGTACGCCGGACGACTTGCTGAATCGTTCGCCCGACAGCAGCACGAAGCCGTGCGCCCACACGCGCTCGGGCAGCGGCAGCTCCGCGGCCTGCAGCATCGCGGGCCAGATCACGCAGTGGAGACGCGTAATGTCTTTGCCGATGACGTGAAGTTGCGCCGGCCACCTTGTTTCGTAGCCGGGGTCGGGGAACCCCGTCGCGGTGAGATAGTTCGGCAGCGCGTCGAACCACACCCACGTGCCTTGTTCCTCGCCGGTCGACAGTTGCAGCGGGAAGGGAATCGCCCACGACAAGCGCGAGCGCGTCACCGAGATGTCCTCGAGCCCCTGATCGAGCAACGCGAGGATTTCGTTGCGGCGCGTTTCCGGCGCGAGAAAGTCGGGACGCTCGTCGAACAACCGGCGAAGAAATCCCTCGTATCGCGTCAGGCGAAAGAACCAGTTGCGCTCGGTCGTCCACTCGAGCGTGCGCGTGGGATGCAGCACGCATTTGCCGTCGACGATCTCATTGTCGCGCTTGAACAGCTCGCAGCCGACGCAATACCAACCCTCGTACGACTTCTCGTAGAAATCGTCGGGGTTACCGTCGTGAATGCGCTTGATCAGCGCGCGGACGCCACGCTTGTGTCCGGCCTCGGTCGTGCGCATGAAGCGATCGAACGAGATTGACAAGCGCTTCCACATGGCGTCGAAGCGCGACGCGATTCCATCCACGAATTCCTGCGGGGATACACCACGTTCGGCCGCGGCCTGCGCGACTTTTTGCCCATGCTCGTCGAGACCGGTGAGGAACGTGACGTGATCGCCGCACTGCCGGTGATACCGCGCGATGACGTCCGCGCCGATCTTTTCGTACGCGTGACCGATGTGCGGATCACCATTGGCGTAGTCGATCGCGGTGGTCAGATAGAATTTGCCGCCGGCCACCTATGACTCTCCTTCGGTTGGTGGCGCGGAATCCGACGAACCGTCGCGAGGACCGCGGCCACCCGGTCGGTTGCGGCGTCCACCGCGACGCCCACGACGACGATTCGGTCGACGCTCGCGGCCGTCCGCCGGCGCGCTTTCCGGAGACGCCACACTTTCGACGGTGTCTGGCGAGTGTCCATCATCCACGACGACGTCGCTAGCGATCATCTGCTCTTCATCCTCTTCGCGAACTTCATCGTCATACTCGGCGTCGTCACTCACGGGCGATGGCGCCGACGACGCGATCACGGGAAGCGGCGTACCCGCCGACTCCGCCTCATCGCGCAATTCGGCGAGCGTGATCGTGCGAAATTCGCCATCCTCGCCGCGGAGCACGACGCGCTCGCGGAAGATGTCGTTCGAGATGACTTTCTCTTCGCCGCGCTTGGTCTTGATGAGCCGACCTTCCTTCGGAAAGCGTTTCCGGCTTTGCACGTAGAATTCGTGCTCGTAGCGCAGGCAGCACATCAGCCGACCGCACGCCCCGGAAATCTGGGATGGGTTGAGCGATAGCCGCTGATCTTTCGCGACGCCAAGGTT
>JAICYT010000027.1 GCA_025934075.1 Gemmatimonadaceae bacterium | reverse complement strand
TGAAGGCGTTCCCGACGTCGAAGTCGACGACGACGATCGCGCCCGTATTCGGCACGCGAATCTGCTCGTGAATCAGTGCGTTGAGCGTCGGTCGGCCGGCGCTCGACTGCCATTGGATTCCAGGTGTCGATCGGCCAGTGAGCACCTTGCCGTTGGTGAGCGTGATGCTCGACGAGTCGGTGTCGATGACCATGCGGACAGCAGTGATCGCGCCGGTCGGCAGATTCGACTTTCCGAGTTCGTCTGTGACACCATTCTGAAGCCCAAGCACGTTGATGCGTCGATTAGGCGTCGCGAGCGTAAAGAACGCGCCCCCTTGCGCCGCGCTCGTATCGGGCGACAGGGATGCCGAAACGCTCACGACGTAGAGATCGACGCGCGCCACCCGGTCATAAGGGAAAGGGGCGTCAGTGAGAAGCGTGCTGCTCGTTCCCTCATTGGCGGTCGTGTCTGTCATGCCGCCACACGACAGTGCGGTGACGAGAAGGGCAGTGAGGGCGAGCACCCGACGATACGTCATTCTGAACGAATCCTTGTGAAAGCCCAGGTGACCTAGCGAGCTCGATGGTATGCACGATCCACTCCAATCCGTTGGAGTACACCGGACTCCGCGGATTGTGGCGTCAACACTCGACGAAAGCCGCTCGCGGGCTTATCAAGTACTCTACATCTAACCCTCGACGCCCTTCATGAGGCAATGACTTCTCGACGCGACTTCCTCGAGCGAGCCGCGCTCGCCGCCGCTGTGCCACTCGCCCGCTCGGCGTTGTCAGCGTTCCCTGAACCCCGAGCCGAAGCGCCGGCGCATGGCTTTCTAGACCTCGTACGGTTTCCGGATGGTGTGATCGTCCAGACGACGTCCGGCGAACGCCGACTCGATCACGGGCCAAGCGGGCAATGGACTGGCGACAACATCCTCATCACCACGGACATTCACGCCGGTGCGCTTCGAGTCACGCTCTCGGCGCCGGCGACTTCCGTGATGCGAATCCATCTCCGTTGGCGGGGCCGCATGAACGATGTGCGCCTCATGCTCGGCGACGCATGGGAGCGCGCCTACGGAGATCTCGAGTGGCGTTCGTGGATTCCCGATCGGGTGATGCCCTGGTATGTCGCGACGCAGGATGGACTGCGCACCAATGCGTACGGCGTTCGTACGGGCGCGCGCGCGTTGTGCTTCTGGCAGGTTGACTACCAGGGGATCAGCCTGTGGGCCGATGTGCGAAGCGGAGGCGTCGGAGTTCAACTCGGCGCACGCACGCTCGAGGTGTGCGACGTCGTCTGTCGCGCGGGCCGCGAGGGTGAATCTGCGTTCGCCGCGATTCATGCGTTCTGTCGCCAGATGTGCGCGAACCCCCGCATCCCTCTCCAGCCGGTGTACGGCAGCAACGATTGGTACTGGGCATACGGAAAGAACAGCGCGGAGTCGGTGCTTACCGATGCGCATCACATCGTCGAGCTCTCGCCGACGGGCGGCAATCGCCCGTTCGTCGTCATCGACGACGGTTGGCAGCCCGTGCGTGGAAAAGACAAAGCGGGTGTCGGCACGTGGGATCGCGGCAATGAAAAATTTCCCGACATGCGCGCGCTGGTGTCCGACCTCGTGCGGGCGGGTGCACGCCCAGGAATTTGGATTCGTCCGCTCCAAGCCCCGGCGGACGCGCCGGATTCCTGGCGTTTGCCGCGCGATCGAACGTTCCTCGATCCGACTGTGCCCGACGCGTTGCACAAAGTCGCTGACGACATCACGCGCCTTCGGCAGTGGGGCTTCGAGCTAGTCAAGCATGACTACACGACGTTCGACATCTTCGGACGCTGGGGCTTTCAGATGGGAGCCGCGCTCACGAAGGACGGGTGGACGTTCGCCTCCGGTCCGACGCGCACGACCGCGGAGGTGATCGATGAGCTGTACGCCACGATTCGAGAGGCGGCCGGCGATAGTCTCATCATCGGCTGCAATACTGTGAGTCACCTCTCGGCGGGTCGCTTCGAGATTTGTCGGATCGGCGACGACACGAGTGGCACCGAGTGGTCGCGCACTCGCAAGATGGGTGTGAACTCGCTCGCATTTCGCGGCGCGCAACATGGCGCGTTCTACGTCGCCGATGCTGACTGTGTCGGCGTCACGACCGCTGTGCCGTGGTCGTACACCAAACAGTGGCTCGACCTGCTCGCACGCAGCGGCACGATGCTCTTCGTTTCGCTGGCGCCGGACGCGCTTGGCACTGAGCAGCGACGCAACTTGAAGGAAGCGCTCGCGGTCGCCGCGGTCCCGCAGCCGCTCGGCGAACCGATCGACTGGAAGCGCGCCGCCTATCCGTCGCGCTGGCGACTCATGGGACACGAGCGCACGTACGACTGGGTCGGTGCCGACGGCGCCGGGCCGCCGTGAGCGTGTCCCGGACACCGAGCTCGAGGTGGCAACCGTGACGCGTCAGCGTGGCGAATAGGAATCTTTCGGCTCGATCCCAACCACGAGAACACCAGCTGATTTCGCGACATCCATTGCGGCGACGACATCGTTGTATCGCACGCCGGGGTATCCTGCGACCTGGAGCGTCTTGTCAGGTCGCGGACCGTAGATCATGCGTAAATACTCGGCGAGGCGGTGACGCGGAACGTCCGTGCTGTTGATGCGATACGTTGGCCCCGGGCGAATCTCGAGAACGATCTGGACTGTCCCCTGGCATGCGCCGGAACACGTCTCCGGAAGGTTGACGTCGATGCTGCGATGCACCTGGATCACCACTGACATGAAGACGATCAGCAGGACGAGAAGCACGTCGAGCATCGGCGTGACGTTCGGCTCAAAATTCGGGCCTCTGTACGTGCTGGCGGACATGGCTCCCTCCGGCCGGGTTGCCGACACGTTACCATGTCAGCCTTAAGCGGAGATGGCGACGACGTGAACCGTCGATTCGAGCTTCATTACAAATCGATGTCGGCGTCGCCGATCGCCACTGACGTCGTACTCGGCCCCGTATACCGCGATCGCGTTGCCGAAAAGCGTGACATCTCGTTCTGCCGCGAAGAAGCGTCCGAGCGCTGGACGCGCATCGAAGGCTCGCGCATCATCCTCCGGTACAACCGCTCGACGAATCCCGTCGTCTTCCACCTGAGATCGAGGCCGTACATGATCACGTTGACACCTGTAACGCTCGAAGGCCACGGGGTTCGGCTTGAGCCTTTGGGTCAGGAACATCGCGACGGACTCGTCGCCGCCGCGAGCGATGGACGCTTGTGGGAGCTCTGGTTCACCAGTGTTCCCGAACCCGACCAAGCCGAGGCGTACATCAATACGGCGCTCGAGGGTCAGAAGGCCGGCCACATGTTGCCGTGGGCCGTGCGTGAGACATCGGGCGGAACGATCGTCGGCACCACGCGCTATCACGACGTTGTGCCGGCGGTCGATCGAGTCGAGATCGGGTGGACGTGGTACGGCGGCAAGTGGCAGCGCAGCCACGTCAACACCGCATGCAAGCTGTTGCTACTCAGCCACGCGTTCGAAACGCTCGGCTGCGCCGTCGTGGGCCTGCGAACCGACAACTTCAACTTCACGTCGCAGCGCGCGATCGAAGCACTCGGCGCAAAGCGCGACGGAGTGCTGCGCCATCATCAGGCGCGACGCGACGGCACGGTGCGCGACAGCTTCATGTACAGCATTCTCGCCACGGAATGGACGGACGTGAAACGCCATCTCATGTTGCGGCGGGCTAGGGCACGATCACGCCCGTCTGAATGATCTTCATCAGCGCGGTGATTGCCGCCTCGAGCTGCTGATCTTTCCCCTTGGCGACGACGCCGTACTGATTCATCACCTTGATGTCCGGCTCCGTCTGCTGATTCTCTAAATACTTGCCGGTCACCGCGTCCT
Organism: Gemmatimonadaceae bacterium; assembly: GCA_025934075.1. Classification (GTDB taxonomy): domain Bacteria; phylum Gemmatimonadota; class Gemmatimonadetes; order Gemmatimonadales; family Gemmatimonadaceae; genus JAQBQB01. Next base: position 24,547 of record JAICYT010000027.1, on the reverse strand, counting down.
TCACGCCGACGCCTGGCACGCCCCAGCGAATACCATCCTGCAACGACTCCCACCCGGCGAACGTGCAGGTGCCGGGCGTCGGCATGCCGATGAGCGGTCCAATCTTCTGACTCTTGTAGGCGTAGGCGAAGCAGTGGCCGTCGCTGTAGTTCGCTTCGTTCGCCATCGCGACCGTCGGCTTCGTCCACCGGAAGTTTGGCTCGTAACCCGTGCTCCGCGTGTCGGTCGTGTAGTCGAAGAACTTCTTGCCGCTCAAGAACATCGCGAGATCGGCCACGAGGTCGCCGCCGCCGTTGAAGCGTGTGTCGACGACGACGCCCTTCCGCGTTGCGTACTTGCCCATGATCTCCTCGAACGTCGTGCGATAGGCGCCGTCGTTCATGCCGGGAATGTGCACGTACCCCAACTGTCCGTTGCTCGCCTTGTCGACTTCATCGGCGTTCCGCTTGACCCACCGTGCGTACAGCAAACGATTCTCGTCGGCCAGCGGAACCGGCTTGACGACGTACTCCGTCTTCGTCGCGCCGTCGGACACGCTCAGCAACACGTTCTTGCCCGCTCGGCGATTCAAGAATTCGGCGATGTCTTTGTTCGGCGTGATCGGATTGCCATCGACCGCCTCGATGATCGCGCCTGGCTTGATGTCGATGTTGTGGCGATCGAGTGGTCCGTCCTTGATGATCTCGACGATCTTCGCGCCTGGGCCCGTATACGTCTGATCGTAGAACACGCCGAGCGACGCGGTCGCGTCGTCGTTGGGGTTCGACTGATTGAACGTTGCGCCACTGTGGCTGATGTTCAGCTCACCGAGCATCTCCGCCATCATCTCGGCGAACTCGAAGTTGTTGCCGATGTACGGCAAATACTTCGCGTAGACAGGGCGGAGGCCGATCCAGTCGATGCCGTGATAGCCTTTCGAGTAGAACGTGTCGCGCGTGCGGCGCCACACGTGATCGAACATCGCCGCACGCTCGGCGTCGACGTCGAGGGCTTCTTCGCCGCTCATCGCCAGCATGTCGCGCTTGGCCGTCGCCGACGATGGATCGATGCGCGAGATCGTTCCGTCAGACAGAAGGAAAATGAACTTCTGCTCTTTGTCCCACGCCATGTTGCCGCTGTTGGCGTTGAGCGTGAGGAGCATCTTCGTCTCTTTGGTCCGCAAGCTCGTCGACCAGAGGTTCAATCCCTTCTCGAATCGCGCGAGATAGTAGAGCGTCTCGCCGTCCTTGCTCACGAGCGCATCGCCAAGCGCGGAGGACGCGACTGTGAGTCGCGCCTTGCGCGCATCCAGTCCGTCGAGATCGAGAATCAAATCCTTCTTCTCGGCGCGGACGCTGTCGGCTTTGATCTTCGCCGAGTCGGCCTTGGTCTTGGCGAGCTTGTCGTCGGCCTCTTTCACCAGCGCGTACTCGTCCTTCGAGAGCTTGAATCGCTCCCAGGCGTCACGATCGAAGAACATCGCGTACGCGTCCTGTTGCGATTGTCCGCCCTGCGCGACCGATCTGAGTCCGTCGCGATTGCTGAACCACATCAGCGCTTTGCCGCCCAGGATCCATTTCCCACGGGCGTCGTTGAATCCACTCTGAGTGAGGTTGACGACTGGGCTCTTTCCATCGGCGGCCACGAGGCCGACTTCACCCGGTGCGATGCCCGGGACATCCAAGTCGAACACGATCCACTTGCTGTCGGGGCTCCACTCGAAGCTGTGATCGCCGCCGAACAACTCCTTGTCGGTGAGCAGCGTGCGTGTCTGCTTGGTGGCGAGATTCAGCACCTTGAGCGTGTTGCGATCCTCGAGGAACGCGAGCTCTTTGCCGTCGGGCGAGTAGGCCGGGTGCGTATTCTGATGCTCGTTCGAGACGACCGGCGCCTCCTTCACGACGGTGGACGCGAAGAAGTACGGCTCGACGTCGCGCGTGCGGCGCGCTTCGTAGACCGACCACTTGCCGCCGCGCTCAGACGCGTAGATGAGCGACTTCCCGTCGGGCGCGAACTCGACGCCGGTCTCGGCGTCCGGCGTGGTCGTGATCCGTTTGGTTCCACCGCCTTCGACGCTGTTGACGAACACGTCGCCGCGATAGATGAAGGCGACTTCTTTTCCCGTCGGTGAAACGACGAGATCGCGCGCGCCGTTGTTCACGGCCATGATGCGTTCGTTGTTCGCCTTGTTGTCGGCCGCGACCGTGATATCGACCTTCTTTGGCGAGCCGCCGGACGACGCCATCGTGTAGATCTGCCCGTCGAATCCGAACGCCAGCATCCCCGTGCTAGACATGCTGAGGAAGCGTACCGGCACCCCCTTGAACGACGTGAGCTGCTGCGACTTGCCGCCGTCCATGGCCATCTTGTGGACGTTGAAGCTGCCGCTCTCTTCGCTCAAGTAGTAGAACGCCTTGCCACCGTCCGCGAAAACGGGATTGCGATCTTCACCCGGGAACGTGGTGAGCTGCTTGTGCGTGCCGGTCTTGGCGTCATAGAGCCAGATATCCCGCGCGACCGCCGAGGTGTGATGCTTCCGCCACGGATTCTCCTGGCCTTTACGATCCTCATATATCAGATATTGGCCATCGCGGCTCGTTTGCACGTTCTCGGCCGGGGTAGTCAGGATCTGAAGAGGACGACCGCCGCTGGCGGGAACTTGATACAGCTCGGGCAATGCGCCGGTGGGGAACTGGCGATTCGCCGCGGCATCCTGTCGCGCGGCACCGAAGATGATGGACTTGTCGTCGGCGCTGAAGGTGTACGGCGTCTCGTTCGCAGAGTGAAACGTCAGACGCTTTGCTTCGCCGCCCTCGGCGCTGATGACGTAGATGTCATAGTTGCCGTAGCGATCCGACGCGAATGCGATCTGCTTCCCGTCGTGACTCCAGACCGGCGCGTAGTCGTTCGCCGTGTGCGTCGTGAGCGGGGTCGCCGTGCCGCCGGCGGATGAGGCTTTGTAGATGTCGCCTTTGAAGGTGAACGCGATCGTCTTGCCATCTGGGGAGATGGCAGGGTATCGCATCCAGCTCGCGCCGTTCGGAGACGTTGATGGAGATTGAGCGGCGAGCGTCGTGGACGCGCAAAGTGCGGCGGCGAGGAAAGACTTCATATGTATGGATGTTGTAGGGGCGAATCGCTGCACGTTGAGCAGATTGTAAACCGGAGACTCCTGCCGCGCCACTCTTCTCGGAAGCGCCGGCCGACCTTCAGTGCTGACCCGCGGTTTGGTTCGGCACGCGTCGAAGACCGGATATCACGGCCATCCGAAGATCGATGACGCCGGAGCGCCCGCCCGCACCGGCGACACATCACTGGGATCGCGCCAGAAGAATCGTGTCGCGTCGACGGCGAATACGCGCAGCACCCAGTGCTTGGGCGCACCGCCAGTCACTGGAACCGCGATGTCGGCACGCAGCAGCCGGCGCGATTTTGGCGGCACGGCGGCAAGCAAGCCAACGCCGACGCTGGCGCGCGCAACCGTCGTCTCGCCGAACGGCACGTCGCCCGACCACGTCTTGCCGATGTCAGTGAACAGCGCCGTCCCAAATTGCGCGAAGCGGCCGGTCGAGAAGGCGAGCTGTCGTTGCTCGAGACGGAGCACCGCGCGCCGACCGCCGGCGATCGCCGAACCGTTGTAGCCTCGCAGGCCACTCACGGCGTCGCCCAACGACAACTGCAGCGGGAGACGCTCGCGCCAACCGCCCGAGAATTCCGTGCTTGCCTCGAAGGTGCGCCGTTCGGACGACCGGAGGTACCATGCCAGACGTCCGCTCACGACCGCCGCGCTCCAGGAATCGCCGCCGCCCGCGGGCAACTCCTCCCCGCGCATCGCGATCCCGACGAACGATCGCGGTGTCCCGGCGCCGGAATAGAAGTCCAACGAGACGAGCGACGACTGATCCGTCGCGCTGAACGCACTCAGCCCGCGCTCCGCGGTCGCCGCAATTTGGAATCCGCGCGCGACGTCCTGTTCGCCGAGCAAGGCGTCGAAGCCTTGGACGTGCATGTAATTGAGCCACCGTAATCCGCCGGCGAGACCCGCGCGGAAGGTGCGATAGGGCGCATACCGGTTCTCTAATACCATCACGTCGGGCGGTACCAATCCGCTGTCCGAGGCGATGACGCCGTCGGCCGCCGGGCGCGATCGCTCGTAGGTCGCCACGGGCCCGATCATCGCCCCGCCGCCGCGCCAACCGAATCGTGCGACGGCGCCGGTCGACCACACATCGCGCGTGATCGGCAGCGAGAGCGCGGCCGCGCCCTGTCGGACGAACGATCGGTAGGTGTTGTCGTGCATCCCGCCGGCGTACCAGGCAATGCGTTCGAGATCGCTCAAAAATGGTCGCGAGACGTCGAACGTGAAGTGTCCGCCGAGCGGATCGCGTTCCGCGCCGAGGTCGGCGACGAGCGGCTGGTCGAAGAGACCAAATTGTCGCATCGACAACGAGAGTCCGTCACGATACGCGCGACCCTGTCGCCACTGCCCCGACGCGAGCAGCCCGCTGCCGCCAATGTTCGAGTTGCCGTACTTGAGGTTCGAGAGCCCGCCATGCGTGACGCCGCCCCCGATGATGATCGGGACTTCGTCGACCGTCTCGACCACGAGCCGCACGCCGTTCGAGCCATCGTCCTCGGCACGGATAGTTACAGCCGAGAGGTACGGTTGTGCGCGAACGACGCGTGCGAGCTCGGGCAACCAAGCGTCCTCGCACTTCTGCCCGACGTGGGCGAGGATGAATGGCCGTATCGTCCCTTCACGTGTGGTGCCCGATTGAAACAGGAAATGCTGTACCGCGCGTCGGAACGCCGACGGATCGCGGCCAATGATCGCGGGCGGGTGCGGGTCGATCTCGATCGCGCTGATGGTGCGTCCGTCGCAGTGAAATCCCGAGGAGTCGGGCGTTTGCGCGCCGACCGGCCTCGCTCCGAGCATCACGACGACGGTGGCCGCAATCGCGGGCACCACTACAATGCGTTGCGGGCGTAAGCGCATGACGACTGTCTGCTTTCGCGACGATGGTTCAGGCCTTGAACACTCAACGACGTCGCTGAGCCATCAAGGAAGAGGCGTCCGACCGCCTGTCAGCGCAAGGGACCATGCTCGCCGTGCCACTCGCCAGCCGGGGCGAGTGGCACGGTTACAAGCACATCTGCTACGGCTTCTTCGCCGCCTTCTTTTCCATCGGCTCACCCGCCTGCATGACCGCCGATCCCTTCCAGAAATCGACGTCGGCCATGCGCCACTCCTTGCTCACGTAGCTCATTTTGGGGCTGACGGAAAACAGGTTCGTCTCGACCGAGATGATCCCGTCGGCCGACAATTTGTCCAACTCCTTTCCGCCAACTTCGCCAAGCACCTTGCCGAACTGCGCGTCTTCTCGCATGCCGACGTCGAGATCGGCGACGGAGGCGAGTGGTCCAAGCACCATGTACGTACCGTCAGGTACGCCCATCATTCCTTGGTACATCGCCCAATGGGCGCTGGTGCCAGCCGCCTTGTGCGTCGCGATCAGCTTGTCGGTAATCCGTTTGAGCTCGTCGGTGTGGCCGGGGCGGGCGCGAATGGTAAAGACTTGGTAGGCGTGCATGCGCGACCAGTCGACCGTGTCGCGGTAGCTCATATCTTCGCGGAGCATCCACATCGAGCTAACGCCGTCGGTAATGAATTCGGTGTCCTTGGCGCCGTAGGCGACGAGGGCCGCAGAGAGCTCTTTGTTTTTCCCGATCAATGCGTTCATGTCGTCGTATTGCTTGAACGACGACCATCCCGACATCCACCACGCGTCGTTCGAGCCCGTCATGGCCGTCAATGCGATGCTGTAAGCCGGGAGGCCGGACTTCGCATACGCTGCAGCCCAAACGCGCTCGTTCGCTTCGTGCGCGTCGTTCCTGCCGATCTTCACACTTTCGCGAAATCGTTGGATGATTGGCGGCGGCGGAGTTGGGCCAGCGGGCATCGACTGCGCGGGTGCGAGCGTGGCGATCCCAAGCAACAGCGGAACGGACATCGAAATGCGTCGTCGCATCGTGTCTCCCATGAGAGGGGGGTAGTGTTCGGTGCCGGACAGTAACACGCTCGGCCCCACTTTGATACGACTAAGTTGCAAAAAGCGATTTTATCCAATCGTGGCGCCCCCTAAGGTGCGCAGCCCCTCTTGTCGTCTTAATGAGAGACCGGTTTACACCGGATTCACGCGCATCCCATGCTCGCCGAGCAACGTCGACGCGATCTCGCGCGGGCGCGGTCTGAACCGACTCTCCTCCTCGCTTTCCACTGCCCGAAACCGATCGAAGCGAAACGTCCTCGGCTCCCCACGCAGGTGGTCGAACGCGAGGAGGTACCACGCCGGCCACGCAATCAGCATCGCATGCGGCTCCAAGCGTCGATGAGACGATTCACCGTTTTGCTTCACATACTCGGCACGCACGGTCAATTCGCGCACGAACGCGACCTGCAGCCGGCGCATGATCGTCGGATCCGGCGTGCGATAAGAGATTCCTATCGACGCGGAGGCTTGGCCTCCAATGAAGACACGCTCCCGGAGCGGGGCGATGCGCTTCCGCTCACTGGTCGGAAACGCGTCCACGATCTTTTTGCGGGCGCGCGACACGTCCGCTGAGAACATCGGAAAGGAAAGCTTCTCGCTGATCGCGAGACTCAACAACGTGCAGAGCGCCTCTTCACTCGAGAGCAACACTTTGCCGAGTCCCCAGCTCGAGTGCAGTCGGAGGCCGCCGCCTCGGCCGCGATCCGCCTCGATGGGATATCCGCGTTCCCGCAAATGATCGATGTCGCGGCAGACGCTGCGCACGCTGACGTTCAGATCATGCGCCAACACGGCGATCGTGATGCCAGGACGGTCCCGAAGAATTCTGGCGAGCAGGTCGAGACGATCGACGCGTTGCATGGCCACCCTGTCTCGTCGAAAGCAGAACGGTACGATGAAATATGCCAGAAAATGGCATGATTCGCCTTATTCTGCCAGAGCGATGAGAAACGCGTGACCTCAACCGGAGAACGAGCCATGCTTGACGCCGTGAACGTTCGCAGCTACCACGTGATCGTCGACGCACCCGCCGAGTCGCTGTTCGACTTCATCAGCGACTTAGACAACATGCCGCGCTGGGCGATCCATTTCTGCAAGGACGTTCGCCTCATCGCCGACGGAGCGATCGTCACGTCGCCCGGCGGTGAGCTGTACTTCGGCATCACCGGAGACCGCGACCTCGGCGTGCTTGACTGGTGGTGCGGACCGACGATGGAAACCGCCCAGCGTTGGCCAACGCGCGTCGTCGGCTTGCCGGATGACCGTTGTCTGTACAATGTCACGGCGATCTTCGGCGATACGGTGCCGCCGAACATCGATCAGCTCTTTGCCGACGAGCTGGGCATGCTCAGAGATTTGGTCGAAGAAGAGCAACTGGCCGCGTGGGAACAACGGTAGCTCCACTCAGGTCATCGCACAGACTCACTCATTCCGGCAGAACGCTCCCGAGGAGACAATGCCATTCACAGCAGTCGCGCTGCGGTTTTTGCGACAGCTCGCCGCGCACAACGACAAGCAATGGTTCGAAGCTCATCGGGCGCAATACGAGGAAGAAATTCGCCAGCCGATGCGCGAGCTCATCGAAGAGCTCGACGCTGGGTTCGCACGCTTCGCCCCGGAGATCGGCGGCGATCCGAAACGATCGATGTTTCGCATCAATCGCGACATCCGATTTTCGAGCGACAAGTCGCCCTACAAAACGCACGCCGCGTGTTGGTTCCACCATCGCAGCGCAAGTGGTCGCGTCGGAAGCGAAGCCGCGGAAGGAAGCGCCGGCTTCTACTTTCACCTCGAGCCGGGCCGATCGTCCGTCGGGGCGGGCTTATGGATGCCGCCACGCCGGCAATTGAACAAGCTGCGCGAGTCCATCGCTGAGAAGCCGAGTCCATTCACGCGAATGGTTCGCGGCCTCCCGAGGCGGTTCGACGGACTCGATGACCAAGCAGTGCTCAAGCGAATGCCGCGTGGATACTCGGAGGAGCATCCGGCGGCGCACTGGCTTCGCTATCAGTCATTCACCAGCGGACGATTGTTGACCGACGCGCAAGTGATGAGCGCAAACCTGCCGTCGTTGCTCGCGCGAGAGTTCGAAGATCTGTTGCCGCTCGTCCGCTGGTTGAACGCCGCGCTCGGCTTGTCCGTTAGCAGCCCGCGACCATGAACGTACGCAGCGTGTTGGTGCCAGTCGCCGCAGGGGCAACCACCAGCGTGTAGTTCTGTCCTGCGGTAAAGCTGAGCGAGCCGGTGTTGGCGACCGTCGTGGTGCCGGTGCCGGTGTTGAATGTGATCGTTTGCGACCCCGTGGGCACATTCATGAACGCGCCAGCGTTTCCGTAGCTGACGCCGGTCCCGGTACCAAGCGCCGTGCCGTTGTTCAGGGCGACGATACTTCCGATCGTCGACGCCGCATTGAAGACGCGCAGGCCTGCTTGTCCGCTTGTCGGCGTGAAGCCGGCGTTGTCGAGCGTGATGAACTGCGTGCCGGTCGAGCTCGGATACGCAATGACGGTGTAATTCCCGTTCGCCGCGAAGCTCTGCGTGAATCCTGGAATCGCCGTCGTCGTGCCTGCTTGATTGAACGCCAATCCGGTTCCGGTGCTCCCGCTCGTGTTCACGGTCATGCACGCTGAATTGGCTCCGAATGCAAGATTGTTGTTGCCGGTCGCCACTGTGCCGCCATTGCTCACGTCGATGTTCTGGCTCGACGCATTGATGAAGCGGACGGTGGCGGTGCTCGGATTCGTATTGGTGACGTTGTCGTCGCTGCCGCACGCAGCGATGGCGCACACCGACAACAGCGCGAGCGGCGTAAGCGTCGCGCGAATATGCAAGGACAACATGAAAGGCTCCCTCTCCGACGGTGACAGACAGATCCGTCAGTGACGCTGGACTGACGGAACGCGCGTCAAATGCGACGAGCGCCGGAGCCGCCGTTTGCAAACCATGGTCCAGTCACGTGCATCGCTGGGGCGTAGGCGATTGGCGGTGCCTGTCCACCCACCAGGGCCATAACATCAGGGGCCACCCGATGAGCGCGCTCCAAGCAAGCGCCCGTACGCTCGTTGGCGGTGGACTCACCGAGCTAACGACATATAGAAGGATCAGGAACGCGACCAATCCCCAGAAGCCCCAACGCCCGAGGCGATCGCTTGGCTGCGTGCCGCGAGCGTACATTGCGACGCCCACTGTCGCGATCGGATTGTTCCACAGACCCAAGCCAAATCGTACGCCGCCGCCGGGATTCAGCGGGAGATCGGGTCTATGCACGAGCAGACGGATGCCGATGCGGCATCTCGTTGTATGTCGGCGCGCGTCTAGCGCGGAATTACCGGCAACGTCACGTGCGACGGATGCGCCGCGTCGTGAACGAGACGCTGATGCGCGACGACGAAGGTCGTATCGCGCTCGTTGTTGCCGCCAGTGTTCAGGTTGCGATCGTACTTGGGAAACAGCGCCGACGATACGCTGACGCGCAGCCTGTGTCCGGGCGTGAAGACGCGTGACGTGAACCACAGGTCGATGTCGTACTGCTCGACACTTCCCGGCGTCAGCATCACTTCCTTGTCGTAGCCTTTCCGAAACCGCGCGCGCGCGATGCCGTCCTGCACACGCTCAGCGTGTCCATCGGGAAAGACGTCGAGCAGCATCACGTTCCAGTCGGTGTCTTTCGCGTCGCTCGCCGCCCACAGTGTCGCCGACATCTGTCCCGTCACCTCGATCGGCTTCGTCAACGGCTTCGAGGTGAAGACCAATGCGTCGCGTCGTGATGCGTTGAGTGCCGTGAAGTCTTCGTTGAGCGACGTCTCGAGCTCGCGTGAATCGATGAGGTAGGGAGTAGGCTTCGCCGGATCGTACGTGAACGTGTCTACCGGCGCACCGCTCGGCGGAATGGTGTCCAGCACGCCGTCGCCACCGCTCGTATTCGCGTTGCCTCCCGACGAGACGTACCACGCGGTCGCGACTGCACGGGCGAGCGGCCATGCGGCTTCTTTGCGCCACGTGTTGTCGCCGAACACGAAGATGTCTACGGGCTGTTCCTTGTCCACGCCGTTGTCCTTGCCGAGCAGGTAGTGGTCGAACCAGCGCAGTTGGAGACGCCGCGTGTCGACGCGCGACTGCGGCCCGAACTCGCCGGCCACGTAGTCCACGCCTTTGTGAGCGCCTGGTCCCATGACGAGACGAACGAATGGATGTCCAGGGACCTTGTTCAGAGCATTGGTATAGTCGATCGGGCCGCGCGAGTCGTCATACCAGCCGGAGATCTGCAGCACCGGTGCCCGAACCTTCGCGATGTTCGTCGTCACCGCATGTGCGCGCCAATAGGCGTCGAGCGTCGGATGCTCGATCCATCGATCCCACAACGGGACGTCACCACAGCCGAGTTGTTGGGGAAGGTCGCTGAGCGGGAGGTGGATGAGCGCGGCGCCGATGTCGAGATCATTGATGTTCTGTAATGTCCGTGCGCGCATGAGGCACGCCCAAGCAACGTTGATCGGCGAGAACACCATGTCTTCGTACGGCACGATCCGCCATGGATCGCCCGTCGCCGCCGACGGCGCGATCGCGGCAAGGTGCGGCGGCGCGCTGACCGCGGCGTACCAAGCGAGACGTCCTTCGTCGGAATGTCCGATCAATCCGACTTTGCCATTCGCGCCGGGCAGCTTCGCCGCCCATTCGACGGCATCGTAGCCATCGTTGACGTCGGTGTCATAATCGCCGAAGTCTTTGCCATCAGATATGTCTCGCCCGCGTACATGCTGCGCGACGAAGATGTAGCCGCGCGATGCCCAGTACCTTCCCGCGGGATGCAGAATGCGCGTGTACGGAGTTCGCTGAAGCACCACGCCGAACGGTCCGTTGCCGACCGGACGCGCGATGTAGCTTACGAGTCGAGCACCGTCGCGCGTCTTCATGAAGACGGCGGTGTCCTCGGTGATCGCGTATTGCGAGTCGGAGACCGCGCCCGGCCAGAGCTCATACTGTTTTTCGACGGTGAATGGCGACGACCGTCGTACAAGACGAATGCGACGACCCGAGGGTTTGCCGCCGGCGAGCACGACGCCGGTGAGTGTGTCGCCGCTCCAGGTTCCTTTGAGCGATTGATTGTTCTCGCCGTTCAGCACGACCGAATCCTTCTCGCCGTCAACCATCGTGACGGCGAGCATCGGCTCACCGGTGCGCCGGCGGATCGATCCCGCGAAGCCCGAATCGCTGCTGGCGAAATGCGCGAAGCCCATGCGTCTCCAGCCCTCGAATCCCGGCCGAGCGGTCGACCCGTCGGCGACGTAGGCATCCCAGTCGCCGGCCAAGCCGGGTCGGTCATGACGAGCAGCGCACGCGCTCGCGATTCCCGCCGCCGCGACCGCACCGACGAGCGATAGACCCGAAAAGGCGTTCACGGCTGAACAGCGGTCGTGACCCGCCGCACGAGTTGATCCAAGAACTCTAAACCGTCGTAGTACGATTTCACGCGCAGCTTCTCGTCGCGGCCGTGCGCGTTCGTCTCACCAGGTAGCGAAAAGATGCCGCTCACGCCGTACGCCGGGATTCCAACCGCGCGGAAGTAGTGGCTGTCAGTCGCGCCGGTGGACATCGTCGGCACGACTGGAATGTCGCCGAACATGCTGTGTGTGATGTCGGTCGTCGCGGCGAGCAACCCCGGATCGACTGGAAGCGTGGATTTCGGGAAATCGGGTTCGGTCGCCTGCGTGTTCGTGATCTTGATGCCCGTGTCGGCAACGACGCGTGTCAGCGTCGCGCGCACCTCCGCCGAGCTCGACGTCGGCAACATCCGGCAGTTCACATTGGCGGTCGCCTTCTGTGGGAGCGCGTTGTACGCGTGTCCGCCGGCGAGGCGAGTCGCCACACACGTCGTGCGTAACATCGATGCATATCGCGGATCGCGCGACAGGAACGCCGCCGCCGTCGCATCGTCGGGGTTGGCGACGATCGCTCGCATCGCTGCTGCAATCTCGGGCTTCTCGACCTTCGCGGTCTGCTCGAAGAATGCCCGCGTCGTCGGATTGAGCGCGACAGGGAACGAGAACTTCGCGACGCGTGCGAGCGCGTCGGCCAACTCATAGATCGCGTTGTCGGGACGCGGGACGCTCGAGTGACCGCCAGGATTGGTCGCGGTGAACGTAAAATCCTGGTAGACCTTCTCGGCGGCTTGAATGGAATTGAACAGCGGCTTCACGTTCATCCCCGACCCTTCCAACGCCCCGCCGCCGCCTTCGTTGATCGCGTACGCCGCATCGACCAGGTCGCGATGCTCCTTCACCAACCACTCGGCGCCGTTCGCATCGCCGCTCTCCTCGTCGGACGTGAGCGCGAGGATGATGTCGCGCGTCGGGCGAAATCCTTGCTGCTTGTACTGCAACAGATTGGCGACGAAGATCGAGACCATCGCTTTGTCGTCTGCCGTGCCCCGTCCGAGGAAATAGCCGTTCTCTTCGTGCAACGTGAATGGATCGCGCGGCCAGTCGCTGCGCAGTGCGGCAACGACGTCGAGGTGGGCGAGCAGCAGAATCGGCTTCGCTGCACCCGCTCCGCCGCGACCGTGATACCGCACCACCAGATTGCCCTTCTTCGGCTTCCCGGCGGGAATGAGGACTTTCACATCGGAGTCCGGAAAGCCGGCGGCGCGAAACCGCTTGGCCATCGCTTCGACAGCGGGTGTCACCGCGCCGATGGAATCCGTCGTATTGATCGAGATCAGCTCGCTGTAGATCTCGCGCGCAAGTCGCTGATGCGGCGTGAGGGAGCTTTGCGCGGCGGCAGAGTGCGCGCCGATGATCGAGGCGAGGATGATGAGGCGACGATGCATGGAGAATGAGCTCGGTGGCAGGAATCGCGGTCGCAGGCAGACGATGTAGCGTGCAGAGCCTAACCTACGCGGCGGTGCATTGCCCGGCCATACCAATGCACCCCACGCTGCGCGGCGCAGAATCGCTCTCAGACCTCGACAATTCGTCTCGAGACTGGTTCTTAGTTGCCCAGCGTCTTCGCGATCAGCACTCCGCCATGACCGTCGGGCACGACCGTGACAGCAAGCAATGCCCGCTCGAGTTTCGACGGCCGATGTGAGTACGCATAGGTCACGACGCGCGTCCCGAGCAGCGTGCCGAGGAACGCGCCGGCGACGACGTCGCTCGCCCAATGCTGGTCGAGATACATGCGCGTCGCGCCGGGAACGATCGCCGCTGCAAAAAGCACCGGCGCAACGAACGGCACCGCACCTGGATGCCGCTCATGGAGCTCGCCGGTCAGCACCGAGGCTGTCGCGAACGCGACGGCGGAGTGGATCGAGGGATACGAACGCTTGGCGAAATCCGTGAACCCGGCACCGAAGGAAAAATTGTACGGATCTGTCGGCGACACGCGCGGCCGCGCGCGGCCGACCGGACCGCGAATCAATTCCGAGGCGGCGACCGTAAGCACGAGTGCCTCCGTTGCATGAAGCCCGATTTTGGCCGTCACATCGGAGCCGCTGATTCGCCCAATTCCATACAGCGCAACCGCGCCAAGTGTGAGGGGGACTTCGTTGATGACCGTCAGATTCTCGAACAGATCGTGACGCGACGCGGGACCTTGGACGTTCGGCGAGCGCGCCCAACGCCCAATGCGTTCGTCAAAGATCGAGACGACGCCGCTCCCGGCGATGGCTACACCGGAGAGCACGAGATCGCGACGCCTGAAGAATGTCTTCGGCGCGGTCGTGGAATCGGCGGACTGCGCCGCGAGCGTCGACGCGACGAGACAAAACGAAAGAACCCACGGGGCAGTACGGAACGTGTGCATAGAAGAGTGCTCGGCGTGCTGGTCAGCGGGCTTGTCCCGTCTCCTCAAGGCAAATTCGAAACCGCTGATCGGCTCGTACCGGCGGAGTCCGTCGGCCAGTTCGCCTCAAACCATCGAGCTCGCTGGGATGTCTGACCCAACGGCCCTTACCCGATACCGCCGATGCTCCAAGACATCCGCTACGCTGCGCGCACACTGATCAAGAATCCCGCGTTCACTTTTGCCGCGGTGCTGTGCCTCGCGCTCGGCATCGGTGTCAACGCGACGATCTTCAGCTTGGTCCGGGCGATGCTCCTGCGCCCCTTCCCGTATCGCAACCCCGACGAGCTCGTGGCAATCGGCGAAGCGAACCTGAAACGCGGCTTCCGCATGAACTCCGTGTCGTACCCGAACTTCCGGAGTTGGCAGGCAGAGAACCGCACGCTCCAGAACATCGGCATCTACACCGGCACGTCGTTCAACCTTGCGAACGGCGACGGAGCGGAGTGGGTACAGGGCGGCAACGTTTCTTGGACGATGTTCCGTACCCTTGGCATCGCGCCGGCGCTCGGCCGCGATTTCCGCGAAGAAGAGGACCGCGTCGGCGCGCCAAAGGTGATCATCCTCAGCGACCGGATCTGGCACGATCGATTCGACGGCAAGGCGGACGTGGTGGGCCGGTCGATCATGGTGAACGGCGTGCGACATCTCGTGATCGGCATCATGCCACGCGGCTTCGAGTTTCCCGCGACGGCGGGCGCCTGGACTACGATGCAGCTCGATCCGCTCAACAATCGCGGCAACCATTCGTGGCAGGTGATCGGGCGTCTCAAGCCCGGCGCGACCGTCACGCAAGCTCGTAAAGACCTGGGCGCCATTGCGGCGACGCTCGAGGAGAAATACCCCGCGTCAAACACCGGATGGGGCGCCGACGTCGCGACGCTGCGCGATCAACAGGTCGGCAACTTCCGTCCGGTGTTGCTCATCATGACGGCCTCGGTTGCGTTCGTTCTGCTCATCGCGTGCGCCAACGTGGCGAACCTTCTCCTCGCGCGCGCCTCCGCGCGATCGAAAGAGATGGCGGTCCGCATCGCGCTCGGCGCCAATGGCTGGCGCGTCGTTCGGCAGCTGCTCACCGAGAGTATTCTGGTCGCGCTCATCGGTGCGACGCTCGGCATCGCCTTCGCATATGCGTTTTTGCAGTGGATCAAGGCGAACATCCTCGGCGGCATGCCGTTCTGGATGAAGTTCACGATCGATGGCCCCGTGCTGCTGTTCACGACGGCGGTCGCCGTCGCGACCGGATTGCTGTTCGGCCTTGTTCCGGCGATCCAATCGGCGCGTCCGAATCTGAATGAGACGTTGCGCGATTCAGGCGCGCGCGGGTCGAGTGCGGGACGTACACGCCAACGACTACGCAGCAGTTTGGTCGTCGGCGAAGTCGCATTGTCGCTCGTGCTGCTGGTCGGAGCGACGCTGCTCATTCGCAGCTTCGTCGGGATGCAAGGCGTCAACCCAGGCTTTGATCACAGCAACTTGTTGACGATGCGAGTGTCGCTCAGTGGACCGCAATACGATTCGACCTATAAGCGCTTCGCCATGTTCGAGCGGTTGCTCGGTCAGCTCAACGCGCGGCCGGGAATCGCGTCAGCCGCGATCACGAATAACATTCCGCTGAGCAACAACAACAATAACAGTTTCATCAACATCGAGACTCAGCCGGCGCGGCTCGGCTCAGAGCCGCTGCTCGAGATCCGTTGGGTCTCACCGAGATACCTCGAGACGCTGCGCGTGCCGCTCGTTCGCGGCCGAATGTTCACGCAGCAGGAATGGGCGGACACCGGTGTCGTCGGACGCGTGGCGGTCGTCAACCAATACATGGCCGAGCACTTCTGGAAATCGGCCGACAATGCGCTCGGCAAACGCTTCAAGTTCGGCAACGCCACCGACACGTCAAGCAACTGGGTAACGGTGATTGGCATCGCGGCCGATATCAAGCACAAGCAGCTCACGCAGCAGCCCGATTTTCAGGGCTACATGCCGTACCGCCAAGGCGGTTGGAGCTCGATGGTCATCGTGGTTCGCACGCGAGGCGAGCCGACACAAGCGACGAGCGCCGTGCTCGGCACAATCAAACAGATCGATCCACTGCTTCCGGCGTACCGCATCATGAGCATGGATGCCAACATTCAGCAGTCGTATTGGCAGCAGGCGCTCTATGGAAAAATGTTCGGCGCGTTCGCGGCCATTGCACTCGTGCTCGCGGCGGTTGGCGTTTATGGGGTCATCTCGTATGCGGTGTCGCAGCGCACGCAGGAGATCGGTGTCCGAGTCGCGCTTGGCGCACAACGCAACGATGTTCTGCGATTGATCGTCGGACACGGCGCGCTGCTCGGCGGCGTCGGTGTAGCAATCGGGCTCGTCGGAGCGCTGGCCGTCACGCGATTCTTGCGCACGTTGCTGTTCGGCGTCTCACCATTCGATCCAGTGAGCTTTGTCGGCGTCGCGGCTGCGCTAACGGCCGTCGCGTTGCTCGCGAGCTACATCCCGGCGCGTCGCGCAGCCAAGGTCGATCCGGTGGAAGCGCTTCGATACGAGTGATCGGCGATCCGCTATTTGTTGACCGCTGACATGTCCGCGTAGCGGTCGCCTTGCGCGACACCGACGGGGAATATCGCGTCGATGCGGTCGAGCTCCTCTTGCGTGAGACGAATGTTCGCGGCCGCCGCGTTCTCCTCGAGATACTTCACCCGCTTCGTTCCTGGAATCGGGACGACATCGTCGCCGCGCGACATCACCCACGCAAGCGCGAGCTGCGATGGCTTCACGCCCTTCGCCTTCGCCAATCGCTCGATCTCGGCGACGATATCCAAGTTCTTCTGAAAGTTCTCACCCTGAAATCGCGGATTGCTGCGACGAAAATCATGCGGCGGCAAATCCTCGAACGACTTGAATCGCCCGGCGAGAAAGCCCCGACCCAATGGACTGTACGCGACGAAGCCAATTCCGAGCTCGCGCACCGTATCGAGAATCCCATTCTCCTCGACGTCGCGCGTCCAGAGCGAATACTCGGTCTGGAGCGCGGTGATCGGATGCGTCTTGTGCGCGCGGCGAATCGACTCGGTCGACGCTTCCGACATCCCGAGATGTTTCACCTTTCCCGCGCGCACGAGCTCCGCCATTGCGCCGATCGTCTCCTCGACAGGAACCTTGGGGTCGACGCGATGCTGATAGTACAGATCGATGTGGTCCACGCCGAGCCGCTGGAGCGACGCATCGCATGCTTGGCGCACATACTCCGGATCGCCGCGGATGCCAAGCCGCTCGCCCGTCGCGCTGCGCCAGCTCGCAAACTTCGTCGCCACTACCACCGAATCTCGTCGATCGCGAATCGCGCGCCCGACGAGCTGCTCGTTCGTGAACGGGCCGTACGCATCAGCCGTGTCGAGGAAGTTGATCCCTAAATCGATCGCGCGATGGATCGTCGCAATCGATTCGGTGTCGTCCAGCGGCCCGTAAAACTCACTCATCCCCATGCAGCCGAGGCCCATCGCCGAAACCGTGAGCCCCGGCCGTCCCAAAGTTCGCTTTTGCATGGATCCGTCTCTCACCCGAAGAAGTGAATCACCTCGGAAAGAATACGGAGGCCCGCAACATCAACGCGCTCAGGTCGCTTGCGCGATCGCCGCCTCGGCTTCGTTCATCTCCGTAAGAATGTCTCCGAACAATGGCGTGCTGAGATATCGCTCACCGGTGTCGGGTAGCATGGCGAGTACGGTCGTCCCCTTTGGCGCGCCGGTGCAGATCTCTACTGCTGCGCCGAAGGTCGCGCCCGCCGAGATCCCGACGAAGATGCCCTCCTTCTGTGCCAGCTGTCGGCTCCACTGCATGGCTTGCGGTCCAGGAATCGTGATCACGCGATTCACGAGCTTCATGTCGACCGCATCGCCGGTAAGCTTTGGAATGAAGTCCGGGCTCCAGCCTTGGATCGGGTGCGGCTTCCACGCCGGGTGCTTCGAGGCTGGCGAGCCATCGGCCTCGCGATCCTGCGGCACATGACTCGTCAGCAACGGCGCATCCGACGGCTCCGCCACGATGATTTTCACCTCGGGACGCTCCTTCGCGAGCACCCGGCCGACGCCTTTGAGCGTGCCGCCCGTTCCGAAGCCAGTCACCCAATAGTCGAGTCGTTCGCCAGCGAAGTCATTGATGATCTCGCGCGCCGTCGTGCGCGAATGGTAGTCCGCATTGGCTTCATTCTCGAACTGCCGTGTGTAGAACCACCCATTCTTCTTCGCGAGCGCTATCGTCTTCTTCACCATGCCGGTCGCACCTTCGGCGGGTGGCGTCAGGACGACTCTTGCCCCGAGAAAACGCATCAGCTTGCGTCGCTCGATGCTGAACGACTCCGCCATGACGAGCACGAGCGGATATCCCTTCTGCGCGCACACCATCGCCAAGCCGATGCCCGTGTTGCCGCTCGTCGCTTCGATGACAGTCTGGCCGGGCTCGAGGGCGCCCGATCGTTCCGCGTCCTCGATGACGCCGAGCGCGAGGCGGTCTTTCACCGAGCCAAGCGGATTGAACGCTTCGACCTTGACGTAAAGATTGACGTCCGGCGGCGCGAGCTTGTTGATCCTAACGACTGGTGTGTTGCCGACTGTCTCGAGGATGTTGGCGAATTTTGTCATGGAGGGCTCGGGGAACGTGAGGTAGAGAAAAATAAACGGCCCCGAAGGGTCGGGCATTCGTGGGCCGCATCAAGTAGCTTCTGCGTCGACCAAAACCTCCGCCCTCCGCCACATGAACCCAGCGCGCGCGTTACTCGTTTCGGCTTTCGGAATCCTGAATGTCTGCGCGCTGCCCGCCACCGCGCAATTGGCTTCGGCGCCCCGTCTGCATCACGTCGGTCTCAACACTGTCGACGTGGAGCGAGCCATCGCCTGGTATCTCAAGGTGTGGCCTAGCGCGACCCGCACAACATTCGCTGGATATCCAGCGGTGCAAGCTGACATGCTGCTTCTCTTCAACAAGGTCGATCATCCGCCGGCCGGTGCGTGGCGAGACGATTTACATCGGGCCGAAGCGCAGAGCGCATTCTGGCACATCGGCGCGAACATCAACACGACCGACATCAAGGACCGACTCAATGCGGTCGGCGTGTTTCATCTTCCGTTGTACATCTCGCCGAGCGATTCGACGAAGACTGTCTGGCGCTCGGGTCTCGCGCCGTACGCGGGAACTCCGAGCGCGGCGCGGCTCGCGAACATCGAACCGGCGCCGCCGCGCGATGGCGGCTTCAGTTATGTTGTGGCACCGGACGGCGTGCTGTTCGAGCTCACCGGCGGCCCCGGGACGCGCGATTCGTTCTCGCACATTCACTTCTATCATGAGCAGCCGCTCTGCGCCGCGAACTGGTACGTCGAGCATCTTGGAATGGAGTTGCCGCCGGTGCGGGACTCGAGTGGCAAGGAGTCGCCGCGTCCATCGTGGAATCCGTGTGACGTGAAGCTCGGCGAGGCGGGCTGGCCGTCGCTCGAGCCGATCGGAACGATTCGCCAGCCGTCGGGCAGCGTACGATTCCAGAATGGCACGATGTCGTGGTATCCGCGGCAATGTGTCGGCTCACGGTGCGGACGCGATCAGAAGCTCGTTCCGTCGCGCGGCCAGGTGCTCGATCACGTCGCGTTCACGGTCGACAACTTCGACGCGCTCTTCGCCAAGCTCGAGCGAGATGGCGTGAAGATCCTCGAGCCGCCTCACGCGTTCGGGGACACGCGTGCGTTCATGATCGAAGATCCCGATGGGTTGGCGATCGAGATCATGGCACGAAAAGACAGGGTGGAGGGTTGAGGGTGGAGGGTGGAGGGAAGGTGCGCGGCGCTCCGCGCCGCCCCGCGCCGCCCCGCGCCGCCCCCGTGTGATTACTGCCTCGGCCATTTGTTGTTCGTCACGTCCGCGTCGACCCAAATGCCGTTCGCGATCTCGACGGACTTCACAACCTTCTTCGCTGGAATGCTCACCGTCGTGCTGCGTTGGTTTGCTCGCCACACGGCCGGCGTCTGGTGAACTATCTCCGTCGCTCCATCGGCGTATGTCACGCGAAGATCGAATGGCGCCGCCATTCCGCCGACGTTGTCGATCGTCGCTGAATAGCCGGCGCCCGTCTTCGTGACGCTACGCAGCGAGAGATCGATGTAGTTGTTGCTGAAATACCAATTGCTCCAAAACCAATTCAGACCTTTCCCAGACACGTCATTGAACGTGTCGAAGAAATCCCAGGGGATCGGATGCTTGCCGTGCCACCGATCCATGAACGCATGCAGACACTTCTTGAACTCCGCGTCACCCAGCATGTCCTTCATGGCGAGATAGCCGAGCGACGGCTTGCCGTACGCGTTGTTGCCGTAGGCGACGCCTTTGAGCACGTCTTCTGGCGTAATGATCGGCAGGTCTTCGAGTGGTGACGGATCGCGCGCCCATGAGTTGACTCGGAATTGCTTGTAGAACGTCTCTTCTCGTTCGCGGCCGATATCGGCGACGCCCATGAGATACTCGAACGTCGTCGCCCAACCTTCATCCATGAATCCGTACCGCGTCTCGTTGATCCCCATATAGAAGGGGAAGTATGTGTGGGCGATCTCATGCTCGACGACGAATCGCGAAAATGTCGTGTCGGCGTTGGAGCCGTCGTTGACCATCATCGGATATTCCATGTCGGCGCTCCCTTGCACGATCGTCGACTTCTCGTATGGGTACGGAACGCCCGGCCAATTGTGCGACAGCCAATCGAGCGCATGACGGCCGAATTGCACCATGAAGTGAAAGTCCGCCGCCGTGTCGTTGTACGCGGCCTGCACGCTCGAGCGACGATGCGCGGCGTCATCGACGATGACACTCGCGCCGTCCCAGTCGTAGTGGTCGCTCAACGCGAACGTCATGTCGGGAACGTTCGTCGCCGTGAAGTGCCACGCGTTCACGCCATTCTGTTTCGTGACGCTTTTTGCCGCGAGGTCCGATTTGGTCGCGATGCGAACAGTGGTGTCCGACGTGAACGACGATTGGAAGCGCTTGAGAAAGTCCGGCTGCAACAGGTCCTGCGCATTGGTCAGCGTGCCCGTTCCCCACACGATGTAGTTCGCGGGCACGCGCACGGTGACGTCGTAGTCGTTGAAATCGCTGTAAAACTCCTGCGCATCGGTGAAGTCCATCGTGTCCCAGCCGTTGTAGTCGTCGTACACGGCGACGCGCGGGTAGAAGTACGCCAGGTAATACGTGGTGGAGTCGAGCATTCCCTCACGACCCGCCTCCTTCGAGATCTCGTAATGCCAATCGATCGACAGGCGCACGGAATCGTGCGGCACGAGCGGCGTCGGAAGCGCGACAGGTTGCACGGTGAAGAACCGTGGATCGTCGCGCCACGGGGCCGCCATACCATTCACACTGAACGCATCGATGTGGACGCCCGACGTCAGATAATTCTCAGACGCACCCTCGTCGCGCTGGGCTCCTGGACGATGGATGTTGATGAACAGCTTCATCACCAAGCGTTTCAGCGTGTCCGGGCTGTTGTTCGTGTAAACGATCCGCTCCGTCCCACGAATCGCTCGATCGGGCGGCGCGGCAGTCACCGTGATCGCGTATCGGCCGTGATTCTCCCAATACCTGGCACCGGGCTTACCGTCGAGTGACCGCGTGCCTTTCGCGAAGGCCCGTTTCACCGCCCGCGGCATGTAAAGTGGTTGTGGCGTTTGAGCCGGCAGCGTTGTCGCGCACAGCAAGACGAACGCCAAGGCACGTACCGCGCGGTCCCTCGTACGATCGAACATTCCGCGATCCTCGTTTGTTGTCACCTGGGCAGGCTTGTTCGAACCCTTACAATCAATCGCCGCATGCTGGCAATGACGGCGATTGCGATCGCGCCCCACAGCAGCACCGCTGCCGTGCCGAATGCCCATCGGCCCATCGTATCGCCCTTGGGCTTCCACGTGCCGAATGGCAGCGAGACCGTCGTGGAGAAGTGTCGCTCGCCCGGTCCGAACGCGACCCAGCTGAAGACCGCCGCCATTGCCGCGACGATGCCCAGACCCAGGATCGACTGCACCACATGGAAACCCGGTGACGCGCCTTGCGGCAACTCTCCGTTTGGACCAATTCCGCCGGCTGCGGCGTCGACGAGCAAGGTTGCGCCTGTGAAGAGAAACATCAGCCCGAGCCCGATGCCAATCCAGCCGGGCGTCCCCGGCGTCGGTCTGATCGGAATCAAACGCAGTCCGCCGAGGATCGGCACGGCGGCAATGACGATGCAGAGCAAGCCGAGTAGCACGGCACCACGCGGCGTCAGCGATTGGGTTGCCATGTCATCGCCTCATGAGAGACATCGGCTGCAGTCGGACACGCAAACCCATTTCCGATGGAACCTCTCACGGATTTGAATGTGCGCGATCCGATGCAAAATGGCGCTCTCGTCTCGCGGCCGCGACGATCCGATCGTACACATGATCCAGCGCCGCGTCGAACTCCTCGGCGCGCGGAGGATATCGCTCCGCCACCATCCGCATTCCTTCCCACGGCCCGATCGGACAATCGAAGTCGCCGACGGCCGCTTTGATCTTGCTGTTGTCGAATATCACGGACGCACTCTTGTCGCCGAGCAGGGGTCCTTCCCATTCGGGCCGATACGCAATGAGTGTATCCGTCGCCACATGAACGACCTCGATCTCGCCGACTCCCAGTGCGGCCGCGCTCGCCTCGACGATCTCGTTCCACGACCACTGCCGATCGTTCGTGATGTGATACGCCTCGCCCAACACATGTCCCGCGCCGAGCAACCGCACGAACGGCCGTGCGAAGTCTTGCGCATGCGTGATTGTCCACAGCGACTCACCGTCGCCGTGAATGACCACCGCCTTCCCGCGAAGCATGCGCGACACCTCGCCACCAAGCGGCATCGGCATTTTCGTCCGATACGTGTGGCTCGGCCGCACGATGGTGTAGGGAAGTTTGTTCTGCGCGCGCAACCGCGCTTCAACCTCGGCCTTCGCTCGGGAGTAGTCCCAGTACGGATTGTCGAGCGGAACGGACTCGGTGATCGGCAGGGTGCGCAGCGGTTTCTGGTATGCGGACGCCGAGCTGATGAAGACGTACTGGCCGCAATGCCCACCGAAAAGGGCAATGTCTCGCTCGATGGCCGCGGCTGAAAACACGCGAAACTGGCACACGACGTCGAAGTGGTCCGCGGCGAGGCGGCCATACGCCGTGTCTCCGCCCACGTCGCCGGCGATCATGTGTGCCTCGGGCGGCAACCCGGCATTGTGGTGGCCGCGGTTGAACACCGTGACGTCATGTCCGCGACGCACCGATTCGTGCACGCAGTCGAAGCTGATCTGACCGGTCCCGCCGATGTAAAGCACGCGCATACCATGCGACACTAGCGGCCGTTCGTTCGCCGCGGAAGGTCACGGCTAGCCGCCAGCCGAACCTCGCCGTGCGCTCTTGCGGCCGTTGCCCGGCGGCCTTTATGTCAGTTCAGTCTTCGCTCGAATCACCTGCCGAGGAGTTCACGAAACTCTAATCACGTAACCGTTCGGCGACGCCGCCGTTGATTTCCCACCAGACGCAAAGGAGCTTCGAATGATCCGACACTGGAGTCGGTCCCCTCGTGTGGTATTCCTGTTCTCCGCGATCGCCTTGTTGGCGCAGGCGTGCGGGTCCAGTGGAGATAACGACACTACGACACCAACGCCCGGCATCACGATCTCGCTCAGCCCGACGAGCGCCAGCGTTCCTCAGGGCGGTTCCACGACCGTGACCGCAACCGTGACCGCCACCGGTGGATTCAGCGGGACGCCGACGGCGACGATCACAGGAGCGCCCGCCGGAGTGACGATCACCCCGACCAACATTCAGACCAGTGGCGCCACGACGACCATCACTGCGTCGTTGTCCGTCGCGTCGACTGTGCCGACGGGCACGTACACGCTCACCGGGACTGGCAGCGGCGCGGGAGTCAGCTCGGTCTCAGCGACCTTTACACTCACCGTGACCGCAGCGGCGGCAAGCACGTTCTCGCTCGCGCTCAACCCTGCATCGCTGTCGATCGCGCAGAGTGCGAACGGAACTGTCACTGTGAACATCACGCGTACGAATTTCGCGAATGCAATTACCCTCACGGCCGAGGGATTGCCTTCCGGTGTCACGGCCGCATTCAACACGAGTCCGACGACGGGCGCCAGCGCCACGTTGACGCTGACGGCCAGTGCGACCGCGACGACGGGTACGTCGAACGTCACGATCCGTGGGACGTCGGCCGGTGCTACTGACAAAACGGCGACGCTTGCTCTCACGGTGACCGCGCCAACAACGTCCGGCGGCTATACCCTATCCGCAACACCGACGACGCTGACGGTCAGTCAAGGCGCAAACGGTACGAGCACGATCAACATCACGCGCACCGGTGGATTCGCCGGTAGCGTCGCACTTGCCGTCACGGGTGCGCCAACCGGTGTAACGGCGACGCTCAATCCGACGAGCACGACTGGAAATACCTCGACGCTTACGGTCGCTGCATCTGCCACGGCGACGACGGGCGCTGCGACGCTCACGATCACCGGCACAGCGACCGGCGTGGCGAATCAGACGACGACGGTCGCCCTGACCATCGCCGCCGCAGGCGGCGGCGGGAGCGGCAACGTCACGCTCGACTACTCGGCGTGTCCGGCGGTGAGCAAGCCGATTTG